>CAYRFL010000071.1:0-20796 GCA_964423515.1 uncultured archaeon | reverse complement strand
CCTCATGAGAACCGTCCTCCTCCAGATCATGAAGTACTTGATAATATATACATACTATTGGAAAATCTGTGTAGGAGGTACGGTCTGTTGTTGTCCGGATTGCGTACTCCCTTACCATGGAGAGCAATATGAAAAAACCCCGCGGGTTCCCGAAACCAGAGGTGCCCCATGATGCAGCTTCGCCGCGGAATACAAGTGGTTCCACGTATGGAGATAAATTTTCTTCCTTTGCAGTACCATATTGTAAAAAGCGTGCGAATCCCTTGTGGATTTGTGTTCTTACTTCTGCTTCCCATTCAGAGCTTTCAGGCGCTCCTTCACTGCATTGACCTCTTCCCCGAGATCCGCTAGAAACTCTTCCAGGAAATCTTTCTCCTCCTGGGGAGTTGGAGGTCTTGGCGTGTATTCCCTATGGATGGGGATCTCCCCGTAGCAAGGGTCGATCTGCGTATCGACATCCTGGAAGCGCCTCCATCTCCAACCTCTATCCGGGCCTCTTCCCCGCTCGAATCCCCGTCCCCGTCCGGAACCTCGCCCCCTTCACATTCCACTTCCTCTCTCAAATCGGATTTCCCCATTCATTCGCTTTTTACCATTGCCTCTGCCGTAACGTAGCCACTAATGAAGAAGAAGGCCAGTGCCAGATTGTAGAACCTGTATTTCAGTCCCGGGATGATGATGGCGATTGATATGGCATAGAGGAAGAGGAAGGAGGGGGAGAAGATCACGCCCAACACTGTCCGGTAACCTTTATCCTTGATCCCTCCAAAGTCACCCCGGGCGGTGATCATGGCATCGATTATGGTGTACATCAGCACACACACGGAGATGTAGATCATCAGGTGCTGGAGGTTGAAACCGATGATCATGCCCGTGGCCGCCAATTCCGCGGGGTCCGCAACAAGGAACACCACGAACACCACCAGCAATCCTATGGAGATCAGCTTACCACGATTCCCGGTGCCCTTGGCCAGATTCTTTATCCGCTGGAAATAACCCGCGATTCCCGTCAGGAAGCAATTGAGGTACATGACGATAAAAATTATAAGGGCAAGGGGTCTGGAGAGTATGGCGGCCACCTTCTCGATGTTCACCACCGAGAATAGCGCCACAAGGCATGCAATGGGGAGCAATTCAATGATCACCCGATTCTTATTCATCTTTGAACTCTTGAACTTGAAAGCAAACAGGATCCAAAGAGCTGAGGCGGGGAGCACCGCAAATCCCAGGGCCAGGACCACAGGGGATTGGTCCCCCATGGCCTCCATCAGCCTCTTGCCTCCGTCCTCCCAAAGGACGTCGCCCAGGCGCCAGAGCTCCATTATTATGATCAATATTCCCATGCCGCCGCTGATATAGATCAGGGGTATTGTGGCCTTTTCAAAGAAGACCAAAAGGATCACAACGATCAATACTGCGATGAAGAAATAGTTCCAGGCGGAATAGCCCTCCCCGGAAGGGTCCTCATCCTCCTGCGTGCCGTTACCATTACCATCGCCTCCACCGTCCACGTTGTCGGGGATGTCCTCCATTCTTTCAATCTCTCCCGGGCTAGTCCCCTGAAAATCCACCAGCTGATGGATCTCATTGTGGTTTAGAACCTCGTTGAAAATATACAGTTCATCCATGCGTCCCCCGAAATATTCGTCATCAAGTTCGCACGCCCTTCCCAGGGTCAGGGGAGCAGTGGAAGTCGACATCGTCCCCTGCCTGGTCTCCTCCTGCATAACGCTGTTGATGTAGAGCTCGAGGGAACCGTCGAATGTCCCCGCCACATGATACCACCAGTCTTTATTGAGGGCTTCATTTGAGACCACGGAAAAACTTGCGTTGTCCGACCAAACGCTGAATTGAACGTGGCCGTTCATTGTGGTCGTTATGCTGTAACCGTTCCCGTCGAACTGGCCCCCCTTTTCCAGGACATGGCGGTTGTTCAGGATCTTGAGCCTGAGCCAGAGGGTGATCGTGAACTGTTCTGGCATAGTGTGTTCGCTGTGGGTGATCAGGGCATAGTGATCGTCCCCGTTGAATCGCAGTCCGGTGCCGGACTTGGAACTGTCGCTTTCCAACCATCTGACCCCATGCAGGTTCCCGGTGTTGCCATTTCCAGTATCGTCACCGATGGAGGTTCCCTGCCCTTCATCGAAGCGCCAGTGGGCCCGAGGCGCGATGGTATCCGACCTGGTTGCAGCCGATCCGGGGACGGTGGCCCCGATTACCAACATCATCAACCCCACAACTGAAATTACCAGCACAAATTTAACGCCAAGCCGCATTTTTCTGAACTTCACCATAGGTATCCTCTCCGAGCCGCATGCCGTGCCCCGCAAGATCACTCCCTCACAATTTCCCTCGTATAAAAGATGATTTGCACCATCTCAAAGCAGTACATAAACCATGACGAACATATACGTTTCTGTGAGATATATTGGGTGTTTTTCAGAGTTATGAGCGTATGTCATTGATATATAGGCGTCTCCGGGGTCGTCTTGTCATATGTTGACAATGGAAATAAGACACCCACAGCAATAATGATACAAATCTTTATAAAATATGATGGAAATGCTTAAAAAGGTGTCTATATTTGGGAAAAAGGTAATGTTCTATGCTCCGTAGTTACCTTTTTTCCGAAGTCGGGCCCCGGTGCCCGGAAAAAAACAGGAGGAGAGCAATCATGTTCGTTGAGGATATATATGAACAGGTGGTGAAGCGGAATCCCGGAGAGGTCGAGTTTCATCAGGCCGTGAAGGAAGTGCTGGAGTCGATCGAGCCGGTACTCAAGCGACATCCGGAATTCGTCGAAGCCAAGATCGCCGAGCGAATGGTAGAACCTGAAAGACAGCTCATGTTTCGTGTCCCCTGGGTGGATGACGGGGGAGATGTACATGTCAACCGCGGCTTCCGGGTTCAGTTCAACAGCGCTATAGGGCCGTACAAGGGAGGCCTGAGGTTCCATCCAAGCGTCTATCTGGGAATTATCAAGTTCCTTGGATTCGAGCAGATATTCAAGAACGCCCTGACCGGGCTTCCCATGGGAGGCGGAAAGGGTGGGTCCGATTTCAATCCCAAGGGCAAGTCGGACGCAGAGGTCATGAGGTTCTGCCAGAGCTTCATGGGTGAGCTGTGGCGGCATATAGGACCCGATACGGACGTTCCCGCAGGCGATATCGGTGTTGGCGGAAGGGAGATCGGGTATATGTATGGTCAGTACCGCAAGGTGACCAACTCCTTCACCGGCGTTCTCACGGGAAAGGGCCTCAATTGGGGCGGCAGCCTCGTACGACCGGAGGCCACGGGCTATGGTCTGGTATATATCATCGATGAGATGCTAAAGGCCACGGGGCAGTCACTCCAGGGCAAGATCGTGACGGTATCCGGCTCAGGTAACGTGGCCCAGTATGCGACCCAGAAGGTGAATCAGCTCGGGGGGAAGGTCGTCACCCTCTCCGATTCCAACGGTTTCATCCACGACCCTGCAGGCATTGCCGGTGACAGGTGGGATTACCTGATGGACCTCAAGAACGTCCGGAGAGGCCGTATTAAGGAGTATGCCGGGGAATTCGGCTGCGAATTCCACGAGGGCCAACGCCCATGGGGCATCAAGTGCGACGTAGCCCTGCCCTGTGCCACCCAGAACGAGCTCAACGGCCAGGAGGCAAAGGCCCTCATCGACAATGGTGTCATTGCGGCCGGGGAAGGGGCGAACATGCCCTCCACTCCCGAGGCTATCGAGGCCTTTCTGAATGCGGGGATCCTCTTCGCTCCTGCCAAGGCGGCCAATGCCGGCGGTGTGGCCACATCCGGTCTCGAGATGTCCCAGAACAGCCTCCGCATGCACTGGACTTTCGAGGAGACGGACGCAAAGCTCAAGGGGATCATGGTCAATATCTACAAGGCGATAAGCGAGACGTCCGAGATGTACGGCATGAAGAACAATTTCGTGGCCGGTGCGAACATTGCGGGCTTTTTGAAGGTTGCCAATTCGATGCTGGACCAGGGAATAATCTGAACACCCTTCTAAAGGAAACCACGCCCGGGGACCGTTTCGGACCCGGGCTTTTTTTTAAACCCCCCACATCTGTGAGGATCGGCGAATCCTGGGGAAGCACTGATGAGCTGACTTTGGTCATATATAATATCTATTTTTGGGATTCCTTCCTCTTCTTTTCCTTCACTTGCTCGATCTTCTTCCGTATCAATCCCAGATCGACCTTCAACTGATCTATGGAAGCGGTCATGTCCGGGGACAGGTATATCTTTTTCATGGCACCAAAACACTCCGGGAATTTGGAATGGATGTTCTCTTCCCATTCGAAATGCTTCTCCACCGTGGGGAACGTACCGAAGTAAAGGAGATTGTAGGGACCTGTGTGTCCCTCGTATGCTATCGGGATGCAGGTATCCCTCTTGATCTCCTCAAAGACCTTATCTTTCAAGTTGTTCACGCGGAGAAGGCAGACGACAAGTATGTACTTCGGCGGAACGAAGAACTTGGGGAATCTGGATAGGGGATTGAGAATGATGCCCTCTTTTACGAGGTCGTTTATCCTCCTCTCCACGGTCCTTCTGTGAACACCGAGTTTCTTTGCCAGCATGTTCTCGTTCGTTTTTATGCCGTTGCCCCTAAGGAGCCTCTTCATGATCTGGAATCCCAGCTCGTTTATCCGGTAATCGTTGATAACGAGCTCACCCGCCTCCTCGAAGTGCCTTTCCATGCAGAATACGCTCGAGTTCGGATCATACTTGACCAGAAGCCTGTTATTCAGGAACAGCACGTCGGCGGGCGCCCGGTGTTCGAGGGGTGGCAGCTTCCTCTCCTTTACAATCTTCTCCTTCCACTCGTAATAGCTGTACATGCTCTCGTGGAATTCGAAGATAAGGGTGTTGTACACTTCATCCCATGCCCAGAATGCTGCGAATATCCTCTTGTCCTCCACCAGGAATTTCTCGATCTGCTCATTTCTAGGGAGGTCGGCCTTGACCACGGCAAGGAGCGGGCATTGGTTGAATAGCTCGATGAAAGGATAATAGGGTTTCGTGATTATATTGTGCTTGAACAATGCAGTTACCTGCGTCTTGATAGTGTTCCTGTGTTTACCCAGGCTCTTGGCCAGTGCGCTTATGTTCACACTTACGCCGTTTCCGGTACAGATGTTTTCCAGTATCTGCAGATTGAGAAGATCCTTTAACATTTATCACACCGACCCTGCATTGAATTATCAATATTAATACTTTCAGTCGTTATTATATGACAAACATAACAATGAGGGGTACGATATTCCTACATGAACGGGGATGTTCATCCGTTCATTCATGGGAATAATGATATAAAAATAACACATAAAATGCGCACAAACGCTACTTACAAGCTTGTATTCTATGATGTCCTTATAAATAAAAAGTGGTTGATACTGTGATAACGAGAATAATAATGGCGGGGTCAATTAATGACATCTTTGTCAAACGTGATTGAATCGAACGGCGGATTTTCGAGTATCCGTGTACAAAACGGAAATCATCGCTGTTTCCTGATCACGTGGCGATCCTTCCCGGAATGGGACGGATTAAAAAATACTTAGAAAAGAACAGAAAACCTGGAACGCAGTCCCGAGTGCTCTCCCGTTTTGGGTTCCGTATGATAGTTCGCGCTCAACCACTGGACTTCTTCTTCTTTAGATGTTTTGCATATTTCAGAAGGTCCTTTTGGCAATCGGGGCATACTGTGAGGAGCCCCGTCTTGAGACCAGTGATGTGCTTTGGTATCTTTACCTGATTACCGCAGATATCGCATGCGAAGCCGAATGTCATTTAACTCGATCTCCCTGATTCTGTTCGGTCAGACCCCATGACCGAGTTCTCATTTGGCTTCCAATTGCATGAAGGATTTATAAATGTTGGGGATGGAATTCAAACTCTCCAGGAGTATATTTTCTCACGCCTGCTAATTGCATATCCCGATCCTGTTGGTTTTCAGAGAGAATTGCCCAAAACATTTGCAATTTGCCCCGGGCTGAAGGATTGGAGTGACAGTGGGATCATAACCCCGGTTGAAAAGAAATTCATCCTATGGGACAGAATGATGATAACGGATACGTACCAAGGCCGATATGCTATTCCATGGGAGGAGGGGGGCTCACGAGTTCGACCATACCCTCGCAAACGGGGCATATCACATCGGTGGCAGTGGTGGGCTCGAATACGATGATCGGATAGGAACAGGTGTCGCAGATCTTCTCTCCGGGCTCGTAGGTATGTATTATCGATCCCTTCATGTTCTCCGCCCTGTCAACAACCTCACCCATCAGTTTCAGTGCGTCCTGGAAGTTCTTCTCATCCATCAGCATCTTTACATTTTCGAATGTGATATCGAGGTCCTCTGTGGATACGCCTGCCTTTCGGTATCCCTTGACGAGATCCTGGACCGAACTTGCCGCTCTGTTCGCGATAAACATCTGCTCCAGGGACAGTGCATCGTCGGCCACCTTGGTAATGGCATCGAATGCTTCCTTATAATTCTTCTTTTTGAATGCGCTCTCATATCCGGTAAAGCCTGTCTCCAACTCTTTGGTATCGAGATCGGTGTTCCTGAGCTGTATCATCTTGGGAAGAAGAATGGTGTCAACCATCTCGCTCTTCATCTTGTAGTAGTCTCCTTCAGCGCCCCCGCCCTTCAGGATCGCCTCTATGGCAGTGTCCCAGGCCTTTATGATCTCGTTGCCCTTGACCATCTTCTCAGCCTTTGTCAACAGCCCTTTTGCTTCCCCCAACGTATCCTTCTGCGCCCCGGGACCGGACAGAAAACCCCGTGCCTCCCCGAGAGCTCCGTCGCATTTCTTCTTGAGGAATTGGAATCTGCTCTCCTTGAGACCTCTATCAAGCTGGCGGGCCGCTGATGCCGCCTTTGCAACATCGTTCCGGGCAAGTGCCTTCTTTCCCGCTTCCAGGAGCTCCTTGTGCTTGTCGACGCTGACGCCCCATTTGTTGTATGCCTTGATTATCTTCCCGGAAAGATCGATGATTATCTCCGCTCGGTGTATGGACATCTTCATCTCTTCTTCTTCCAGAAGAGTGAATATCGGTTCCACCTTCTCTCTGACCTGATAGTATTTCTTCTCGGTGAAGGTCTTGAGGGCATCTCTGAGCATTTTGTGTGCCTTGCTGATATCCAAGTTCTTCTCCCTGGCCTCGTCGATCGCCCCTTTCGCTTTTTCCAGCATTTTCTTCGCCGGTGCGATACACTCCTTGGTGAGTATCCTGGTCGCCTCGTTCTTGACCTCCATGGTCACGGCTTCCAGTTCATCGTATTTTTTATCTTTGAGAAGACCGGGCGCCTTCTTCAGAGTTTCCACGAGGGGTTTCACGTCCCAGTTCTGCTCCCTCACCTTCTGCACTGCTTTCATTGCCTCGGGTATGAGTCTCTTGTATTCCTGGGTGGGTGCCTCGACCTTCTTGGCGGGCTCCCCCTGGAAGTGAGTCATTATCTTGTCTATAAAGACCTTTACGTCGTCGTACTTCTTGTTCTCGAAAGCGAACCTTGCCTGGCGCAACCAATTATCGGGTTCAAGAGTACTGACCCCGCTGGCTTTCCCATCATCGATGGCCTTCTTGGCATCCTCAAGGCCTTTCTCGAGTATTGGTAATATTGCTTTCTCCCGACTCTTCTGTATCTGTGGTCCTATTCTTTTCAGGATCTGGATGGCTCGCATATAATCTGCGCTTTCGAATGCGTCGTTGGCCTTTGTATACTGATCATCTATCCTACCCGTATCGACACTTCCGCTTACTTCCGCGATCTCCTTCCTGACAGAATCGAGGAGGTTCATAGCCTTCTTGCGGTGCTCCTCCTTCTTCATATCCTCCGCCGTCTTGGTGACCTTCAGCGCCAGTTCCTCCGCCTTGGCGAAGTCCTTATCCTCGAAGGTATCCTTCGCCTCCTGGAACATGGCCTCGAGTTCGGACGTCTCCGCATCGGTCTTTCGGAGATCGGCCAGGATGAACTGGGCCTTGGATATGGCCTGTATCGCATCCTCGTCACTTCTCTCCCCCTCCCATTTATCGATGGCGTTCTTGATCTGGACCGCATTGAATATGACGTCATCATAATCCTCGTAATCGAGAGCATCCTTGGCCTTGAGAAGGGCCATGGCGGTTCCCGGAACGGTTTTTCCCGTTTTCTCCATCTCGTTGATCATCGACTCGGCGTTGGAGTAGATGTTGTCTGCCTGCTTGTAGAGATATTGCTCCTTCAACTGATCCAGGGATTTCTCGGATTTCTTGTACTGCTGCATTGCACTGTCGTATTCCTCTGCGTTGTATTCCCTCTCTGCCTTGCTGATGAGGGTTTCCGCTTCATGTACCAAGAGCAGTCCGACCCCTTTGATCTCCCCGAATATCTTCACGCCGTCCATGAGTGTGTTGATCCTTTCTCTGATCTCATCACATCTCTTCTTCTTCCTCTCGGCGGGGGTGAGAAGTAGATCAACAGCAAGATTCGCAAGTTCCAGGCTTTTCTGACATTGTTTGGCCCTGAGAGCCTTTCTGGCCTCTTTGATGAGATCGTTGGACCTGCTGACGTCAACGCCTTCATCCCTGGCCTGTTTTATCCTGGGCCAAGCAGTCTTCAAAGCATCGGCAGCTTTCTCGAAGATCTTTTTTAACTCGTGAGTTTTATGAATACATTCCCTCACGTATTCCTCGGCGGATGAGTAATCCTTGATATCGATGGCCAGTTTTACCTTCTTCAAAAGAGCTTCCGCGGGAGTAGTATCAACCGAGTTCTGAAGCTCTTCTATCTCGGTTCTCACCTTCTCATATAGAACTATGGCCTTTGGTTTATCCTTGTCGCCAAATTCACTTACTCTCTTGGGTGATGCCATCAGGGTTGAGCCCATTCTAGAAGCGCAGTCGGGACAGTAAGGCATTTTTCCTTCTGTAGGTTTTCCACAAGACTGACAGAATCCCATAGTTCTCACTCGTAACGCGGAATAGTATTTATTATTTAAGTAACTTTTGTCAGGATAGGTTTTAGAGGTGCACCATATAAAAAATAACGAGCTGAGAAATACGGAAAATCATATGATTGCCAAGGGGCTCACGTCGCTGTCATTCGGCATGTCGATCAATTGCCCTCCGACCCTGATCATCCCATCGAATTTTCTCGAACCAATTCTCCGGATATCCCCCGTCCCTTGATCAAATTCTGTGCAATCGACCCTTCGGGTACTCCTGAGCCATCGGAAACATTTCTTTCCTACAGGCCCGCGATTCCGCGGACTATGACGTGTATTGGCTTGCCAAGTTACGTCTTTTCGAGGCTTGACCGGTAACGCCTGGTCAAGTTAGATGTGTCAAGATACATCGGAATAGCTGAAACTCCGATTCAGCAAGATCTGTCATGCCGGACGAATCCTTGATCCCTTCAATGATTGTCAAGCTGCAAATCTTGATGTGTCCGCGACACATCTCTCCCTTTCGAGGTGATAAACGAGAGGCTTCGAATTTTCCTCTAAGTTTACACCGTTGACAATATTCAAATACAATCTATTCGATATAACCGGATGGTGCGCTTTACGTGATAAGGGAGTTATCGAATACCACCGTGTCCCGTCGTTTTCTGAAAGTTTTCTTTTTAGGGCTCGTCATTTTCGCATCGATGGGTTGTTTATGGTTCGATGAGGAAGATAAGCAAGATATTCCACAGGCCGTGCTTATCAGTGAGGGGACGAATGCCAAGGGTAATTATGTGGTGTATGTGAACAATATGACCGAGCCCGTCCGGGCGAGGAATGTTGAGATCGCCTTTCTGGATACTCAGGGAGAGATGATTCTATTTTCCGCCGGGAAGAATACGACTAGCATTTCCCTGGATAGGATATATTTCACGGATGTTGGCGAACCGGGACCCAACTATCAGGTCGTATACTACGATTTCGACGGTGACGATAGGCTCGCTGAAAGACCTGGTTATGAGAAGAAGGATAATTTTTTAATCTCTCCGAATATCGGTACGATTGGTACGAGCAGTACCGATATCCCTCCTGATGACATAACATTGGTACTCATCTGGAAGAGCGATACGGACCAGAGAGAGATCAAGGGGATCGATGAGGACCGCATCATTGGCAGAACCTTGCTCGCTATGACCAACGGATCTGTTAACGGATCGGAGGAGGCGGATTCCAAAAAGGAGGACACAAGACTCAGCATGGGTCAAGCGCTGGGTTTGATCATGCTCATTGTACTGCTCGTTATAATGATCGTGATATTCAACATCAGAATACTTCCAAAGCTTCGAGAAAGATACCGCCGACGAGAGGAGTTGAGGTCATCCGTTGAGGACAACGATTCCAAAGATGAATAGCATGTCCGCGGTGAGCGATCCGTTCCCGATCCGGTTCACCTTCATGCGGCGTGATTCTGCTGAAAAAATGTATCGGGTCAGGGCCGACAGATATGAAATTCTCAAGAAGGGCTCTACCCTGCTTCGTCTGAAAATGACAAAGGACCGAATAATATAAAATATATTGAATCGCATTAGCGAGATGGGTGATACAATCCTGGAATCGAGTCATTACATGGAGGAAGGGGATGAATCGACAGCATACTTCCTTATGCCGGATAAGTCATTTAAAAGCCTCAAGGACGAACTTGAGATAATGATGGGCGAGGAGAATTCGGCCAACCTCATGTATCGCCTGGGGTACCGATGCGGCGAGGCTGCGGCAGCCGATACTGCTGTGGATTCCCAGGATTTTGACACCATGGAAAAGTTCACGTTGGAGCTTCCGGAGCATTGGATACATATCGGCCTGTCCAGCATCGAAGTGGTCAAGGGAGGACTCGAGGATTTCTTCGTTTCCCTGCACGATACACTTGAGGCCAAGGTCCTTCGTCCAATGAAGATCCCTTCCTGTCAATACACGAGAGGTTTCCTTGAGGGAGTAATCTCCGTACTATTCAACAAGAAGTACAAGGTAACGGAGAAGAAGTGTATCGCCCAGGGTGAGGAACAGTGTCTCTTCCATGTTCGTGTGGACACCAAAGCGTTTACTCCCGATCAGGAGGAGAGCGCTAAAACTACAAAGAGATATAGCCTGATGAAGGGCATGTCATATATGTCCAAATACGAGAACGTAGAAGTCCCCTTCATCGTTTTCAAGGACCTTGTCACCCACAATCATCAGGGTCTCATAATCACCCGACTCTTCCCCCAGATGATCCGGGATACATACGGCCTGAAGAAAAGCTCGATAATGTGGTTGTCTAGGGATACCGTGAAGGAGATATCCACGATCCAACCGGGTCAGCTGGGCCTTCTTCACCACAAGATACACGAATTCCTGAAAAAGAGTGAAAATGGGGTCGTGCTTCTGGATGGGGTTGAATATCTGATAACTCAGAACAGTTTCCCTTCGGTGCTCAAGGTCATTCAACTCATCACGGGAAAGGTCGCCCTCTACGGCTCGAACCTTATCATACCGATAAATCCGAACGCTTTCGAGAAAAAGGATTATTCCCTCTTCGCCAGGGAGTTCCGCATGTTCAAGCATGCCGATTTCGATAAGGAAGCCCCAAAGCCCCCGCCGGAGGAAAGGCCGCCGGCACCGGTGGTCAGTAGAGAAGAAACATCCAAGAAATCCGACAAGGGGATGAGTCTTTTCTCGAAGATGATCCGCTGATATGGCTCGCCATGTGTTTCACAAAATATGCCGTCTTTGAAGGGTTAAACTTAAATCGCAAAAAAGTATTTCCCTAAACACCTATGTCGGTATGTGTACCATGTCGTCGAGGTTCATAGTATGGAACATAAGATAATCAAGCGCAAGATATGCCTTCTGGGTCCACCTTCCGTGGGGAAGACAAGTCTTATCCGGAAATATGTATTCGATTCTTTCTCAGATAAGTACATATCCACGGTCGGGACCAAGGTGACCAAGAAGGATATAGACCTGCTGATAACCAAGAGCGATCTCAAGATCACTCTGTCGCTTATGATATGGGACGTTCTGGGTCAGACCGGATACCGATCCCTTCATGCAATGTTCTATCGGGGTGCATCCGCAGCTCTTATCGTGACCGACCTTACCAAGAGGTCCACTTTCGAGGGTCTCGATGAATGGATCGAATCCCTCTTCAAGGTAACAGGGGAGATCCCCCTGATATTCCTTGCCAACAAGGCGGATCTAGTGGACAAATACGAATTCCAGCCCGATGACCTCAAGGAGGTGGCGGGTCCACTGGGAACGGTCTACTTTCCGACATCGGCCAAGACGGGGCTGAACGTTCAGGCCGCATTCAACAGGTTATCCAAGATGCTGATAAGGGATTTTCTAAAAAAATAGATTTTAGGTTCATAACCGTGGTTGTACTCGTTCGATAATTATCTCATCTTGTTGAATTCGATGGCATTCGGCCTGATCCGTGTCCGACCTGACCATTGTGTCGGCAGGGGAGTATTAATCCCGAAAATTATAAGAATTATAAATTCCCTTAAAATTATCCCTGGTTGGGTATCCGATTATCCTGGAGAATGACGATATGGCAGACGAAGAACGTCGGGAATCCGAGGTCGATGAGATATTGGCCGAGGTGGAGGAGGATGTTTACCGAAATGAGACCATGATCAAGCTCTCCATCGCGTTGGAGTACATGATCCAGCTCGTGGAGCCAAAGTACAAGGAAGCTTTCATCAGGGCGGAGAGGAACGCAAAGTCCGTGGAGGATATGAACCGAATACTCGAACTTGCCAAGAAACACATCGGTCAGAGAGCCTCCATCGCCATACTCGGCATCTGATCACTTGATCCGCATTTCTCACCTGGAACCTCGGTACCGGGAACAATCTCCATCATACCTTTAATCTATGCATCAATTTCTTCGTCTCCATTCGGTTGATCGCGGAGGTATTCAATGCAGATAGGCATAGTCGGGAAGCCAAATGTCGGCAAATCCACCTTCTTCAACGGCTCTACTCTGGCCAATGCGGAAACGGCCAATTATCCTTTCACAACCATCTCGGCAAACAAGGGAGTGGCCTACGTAAGGAGCGACTGCCCCCATGTCGAACTCGGCACAACCTGTGATCCAAGGAACTCAAAGTGTGTCCAGGGTACAAGGTACGTTCCCGTGGAGCTCATCGACGTTGCCGGTCTCGTACCCGGAGCGCATGAAGGGAAGGGTCTGGGTAACAAGTTCCTGGACGATCTCCGGCAGGCGGATGCTCTTATTCACATAATCGATTCATCCGGCAGCACCGACAGCGAAGGCAATCCGGTTCCAACGGGAAGCCATGATCCCATAGATGATGTGCATTTTCTTGAAGATGAGATCGACCAATGGATCAAGGGCATCCTGGCGAAGAACTGGGTACGGATATCCAAAAGGTCCAGGCTGGAAGGCAGGAAACTGGATCAACTGATACTGAACCAGGTCACGGGGCTCGGAATAACCCGCGATCAGGTCTTGAAGGTCATTTCCCATAGCGATCTGTCGGACCGGCCCGATCAATGGGGGGACGATGACCTTCTTCACCTGGCCGCCACCCTTCGAACGATATGCAAACCGATGCTCATCTCGGCGAACAAATGTGATATCGCACCCACGGATAACCTTGAACGTCTGAGCTCTCTTCAGGACTATGAGTCCGTACCCACCATGGCAGAGCTGGAATTGGCACTCAACAATGCAGCCTCGGCCGGTCTGATACGATATACCCGTGGCAGCGGGAACTTCGAGATCACGAATGAGTCGGGGCTGAGTAAGAAGCAGTCGAGAGGTCTCGAGACCATTCGAAAGCATCTACAGAAGTGGGGCAGAACGGGTGTGCAGAAATGCATAGAGGATGCGGTGTTCAAGCTGCTGGACCTCATCGTCGTCTTCCCGGTGGAGGATGAGAACAAGCTTACGGACCATGACGGGAACGTTCTTCCGGATGCCTATCTGATGAGAGCGGGATCCACGACCCTCGACCTTGCATACAAGGTACATACGGACCTCGGTGACCATTTCATCCGGGGCGTGGACGCCAGGACCAAGCGGGTCGTGGGAAGGGACCACGTACTCTCCCATGGTGATGTGATAACCATCATGTCCGGTAGATAGATTACATTCGAGATTGCTTTTGGTAAAGATCCTTCCTGGACGAGTGAGTTCATGGATGATGCGGAAATATATATGGAGATCAAAGGGGATGGCGGCTCTCCTCCGACCCGCAAAGGTGGAACCCTATCAAGGAAGAGCAACAAGAAACTGAAGATAGCGGCCGTGTTGATGACTGCTGTTATTATCATAGGTGGGATGACCGCTTACTTGTGGAGTTCCGGGAGCGATGATGATGATGACGAAGAGCCGGTGCATTACGATTTTGGTATCAATACGCATTGGTCGGTGCAGTTCCAGAATTATATCATAACACTTGTAGATCCCGCTAAAATCGATGAGCTGCGGGTAATTATCGACGACAGCACGGGAACAGAAGAGGTTTCCGGGGACGATATGGAGAGAATGAACCCCAATCAATTCCTCCTCACCCCCGGGAAAATGCACGGTGAAGGCGAGGAGGTGACGATAAAGGTATTCGTGGGGGACGTTATGAAGGGAGAAAGAACGCTAACGCCATTATCGCTTGGCTGGGAGGATACTGCCGCTGGAGCCGAGTTCGAGGAGGATTTCTTCCTTGCTTCCGTAAAGGAGACCTTCGACGGACGGGAGGTTTCCGTACAGAATATCCAAGGCACCGTTAATTACGATGGAAGCGATGGAGGAACATACGTCAATTTCACAGGTTCGGGGACGACCCATATCGAACAGCAGCTGGAGAATCCCGACGTGAGCTCCTACGTGGAGATGAATATCGACACGGAAAGTTTCGTCATGAATTCCCTCCATTCCGGGGAGGATGAGTTCGTGGAGTATATGGAGCAGAGCGGAACCGGCGTTGGTTCTTTCGATATAGAGGCGGAAGGCGTAAGCAGCATATCCGGGGACCTGGTCGTCACCGAGTACGGGGTCTCGGCCGAGGACAACAGCTTTACCGATACGACCATGAAGGCGGAAGGCGAGTTCGAAGGTACCTATGACGGCGAGATAGAGATGGAGACCGTGACCACGGGCCGGGAGGACCACGACAATTACATGGGCGTGAAATATCCGTGCCTGGTCCTGGAGAACAAGATGCATATCAAGGCATCGGAGGGACCCATCCCCATTATCATAACCTCGAGGGAAAAGCTTTGGAGCGTCAAGAGCATGGATTTTGACTACAATACCATATACTACGAGGCCAACACGACCATAACCGGCCAGCCGGCCAGCGAGGACAGCGGATATATAGAGGACGCACCACGATCCAGGAACATCACCATAAACGATGTGATCAGGGTGCGGGGCTTGATCCCTGCGGATCCCGCGATCAACGACAGTTTCACAATGGAGTCCCGCTACGGATTCGAGATAAGCTACAATGTCGTTTCCGCCAGTGAGCCTTCGGCATCGGACAAGGTCGATGGAACGGTCACAATAGAAGGGAGCGTTACGAGGGAAGGAGAAGGTTGGGACATATTGATCCTAGCTCCGGCGGAGAACGGGATGATGGAAAAGATAGAGCGCCAATTTGCCTTCCGATGGCAGACCGAGTACCTATCGGCCAATCTAACGAGGGAATCGGATTGACGCATCTGCTTGTATCATATCTCGATATCGATCCCTAGTTTCTCGGTGAGCTCCTTGTATCGGTTCCTTATGGTCACTTCCGTGACACCCGCCACGTCCGCCACCTCCCTCTGGGTCCTTCTCTCGTTGCATTTGATCGACGAAACGTAAATCGCAGCCGCCGCGACGCCGGTGGGTCCGCGCCCGGAGGTAAGCTCCTCCTTCTCGGCCCTTTTCAGAATCTCGATGGATTGGGCATGCACCGCTCCGCTGAGCTTCAGTTCCGAGCAGAAGCGGGAGACGTAATCCTGGGGTGACGTTGGAAGCAGCCTCAGGTCGAGCTCCCTTGTCATGAAACGGTAGGTCCTGCCGATCTCCTTGCGGCCCACACGGGACGTGTTGGCCACCTCGTCCAGGGTCCGGGGGACGTTGGACTGCCGACATGCGGCATAGAGGGATGCCGCCACCACCCCCTCTATCGATCTTCCCCGTATGAGGTTCTTGTTCACCGCTCTCCTGTAGATCATGGCGGCGGTCTCCCGTACCGTTCTCGGCAGGTCCATACCCGAGGCCATCCGGTCGAGTTCGCTCAGGGCAAAGGCAAGGTTCCTCTCCGTAGCGTTGGATACCCTTATCCTCCTCTGCCACTTGCGCAGCCTGTAGAGCTGGGCCCTGTTCTTCGTCGGAATGGACTTTCCGTACGAATCCCGGTTCTTCCACCCGATCTGTGTGGATAATCCCTTGTCATGCTTCGTATAGGTCATCGGTGCGCCGGTCCTGGCCCGCTTCTCACCCTGTTCCGGGTCGAAGGCGCGCCATTCCGGACCTTGATCTATGAATGTGCTATCTAGGACGAGCCCGCAGTCCTCGCAAACCAGTTCCCCTCTCTCGTAATCCCTCGAGAGATGTTTGCTGCTGCATTCGGGGCAAACTGTGATCTCCTCAACGTTCTGAGTCTTTCTTCCCATGCTATCACTTCACTTTCTATCGTCAGGTTCTTTGGCGCTATTTGAGGAATAGTACTTTTCCGATCATTCCTATCAACCTGTTTCTCTGGCCAAACGGCCTTGCCTTGATGAACGGAGAGGTCGTCGGGCCGAATATCTTCCTGACATCCGCGATCTTTCTATTCCTGTTGTCATATACCCCCAATCTCTTCTTCGGTATATCCATCCGGTCCGAGCATCTGAGAAGGATATCTCCCTGTGGAGATATGTTCAACACCCTGGCTTTTTTCTGCATCTGGCCACCTCGTTCGGATGATGTCATTATTCATAGTATTGGAGGTTAATTCTCTGCGCCGTTCGACTTATATATATGGAGTTGGCCTTATATAAACTTTTCCAACAATTTTATATATCGCTCCTATAATGTCTTAAATACTTTTTTATCCGATTGACGTTTATCCCCGTTTGGTCCATGTTTTGAAACGCTCCCAGACTCGTGGAAAATGCCTATAAATGGGCAGTTCAGTGGCGGGCCTGGAGAGGGATGTGAATTTGGATTTTCATGAGTACAATAATAATAAATACGGAGTAGCCATATCTTTGAGCCCCAGACCGGAGAGAGGTTCATGTCCATCGTCCGCGCCCAGGAGGCCATATGCTGTCGCGACCATTATGCTTCCCTATTCTCTATCCTTGTCCTTTTATCACTTCTGGTCAACGCGGCCTTATCAGCTTTCCCGGTGGTAGAAACTCAACGTGAAACATCCTTCAATGGAAACGATGCTGCTACCCAGGGCGAGCTCACCACCGGGGACCGGCAGATCATCGTCGCAGATACGTATCTGGTGGTAGATTCCCCCAAAAGAGCCTACCACAAGGATCCTTATTACGTATACGGGACCCTTTTCGAGCGGGGGGCCAATCTCGATATCGGAGCGCCCAACTGTCCCATTCACATCTACTGGGGCGACGGACCGCACGGTGAGGAATTTATAACATCCACCTCCGATATGTACGGCTTCGAGGGTCACTGGAGGATACCGATAACGGTGAACCATACCGAGGGGGAGTATCCGCTCTTCATCGAGTTCCGGGGACAGGTATTTGTGAACGGCTCCCTTCACGAATACGACAGCGCCAATCCCCATCATCACAAGCAGGACGGCAGCCCCAAGAACATGACGAGATATCCCTCCAACGTGTCTATCGACGACGTTCAGGTTTTCTATCATTCATTCGTCGATGCCGATATATCCACAACGAACCTCGAGATAGGAGAACTGTTCTGGCTAAACGGCTCGGTGACGGTGAACGAGACCGGAGCCACTCTGGGAGGCGTTTTCCTCAACGTGACCCTTGACGACAACACCATCGATATGATCACTACACGGGAGGACGGGACCTTCGAAAAGGTCTGTCGGCTGGCGAATTCGACTCATCCCGGCGGTCATACTATCCGTATCGAATATTGGCAGTTCGCCTTCGAGGAGAACGAGGAGTACGGAAGCAGCTACTCGTATTTCGGCATTCATTTCCAGCAGCTCCCGGTAATGTATTTCACGCACACATCCCTCCGGGCGGGAGAGATGGCATACGTCAACGGCACAATAACCGACCTGCGTGGAGAATCCCTGTACGATCCGCTGAACCCGGACAAGGAATACCGCGTTCAAGGCAGCATAATAAACGATACCATCGGGGAAACGTTCGACCTTGGATCCCAGGTGGCCAATAATGGTACGAATTTCTCATTCTCCTTTCGCATACCGAAGGATTTCCCTCCGTCGACGGCGCATGTCGATATTACCTTTTCGGAGGACATCCTTTTCCTGGCTGCCAAAAGCCGTCGGGAAGCCCTTGTCGTCACGGAGCCAACTGTATCGGTCGACAATGTCATTTTCGATGAGTTCCGGGAGAACATAACAGGGAGGATAGTCGATGGAGGGGACAGGGGGCTCTCCGTGGACCTCATGATACTTCTGGACGGCATGGAGATGGGGCAGGCTCGCTCCGACGGGAACGGTGACTTCCGGGTGGAGATCGAGCTTCCCGAAAGCATTGACATAGGTCAGGCGAACATCATGGTTACAGCGCCGGAGACCGTCTTCAGTCTGGAAGCGAGCGGATCCGCCGCTGCTAACGTTCTCCAATCCGCTATTAGACTACCCGATCTGTTCATAGATATGGACTCCCTTTCATTTGAATACCGCATGCCCGGGGACGGATCAGGGGAGCTCAACGTGACATTCAGCGTAAGCAATATCGGTAACATTCCATCGGAGGCCACTAGCATTCTTTTCCGCTCTTTGCCCGGTCTCGACGAAAGCATTTTTCTGGAAGGGATCGAGAGCGGCTCGGAGCTTGAGATACAGTATGAATGGAAGGTACTCCATAACAGGTCCATTGAGATCGTGGTAAATCCCGATGAAGGTATGCCCGAGATAGACATGGATAACAACGAGCTATTCTATGACATCGGAAGGAAGTACTTCGACATTGACGGCGACGGGATCCACAATTTCGAGGATGACGATACAGACGGTGACGAATATACGGACGAGGTGGAGGTGGATTCGGGCAGCGATCCCTACGACCGGCGTTCCAGGCCCGAACCCGGGCCGTTCCCGCCCGACGATGATACGGATGTTGATGATGATGATGATGGTGATGAAGACAGGGGAAGCTCTCAGGGATATCTGCCCCTGATCCTCATTGCGCTTTCCCTCGTCGTGATAGTGGTATTCGTTGTCATTATAAGAAGAAAGCGGGATTAGTCAAGGTCGGCATCCCTACGTAACCTTTTGATATAAGGTAAAGCGGGCTCGATAGCCGGGGGGTGGAAAGAGGAGGTTTAGGCGCATGTCCGTAGGAAACCGAATGGTTTCCGAGGATTCAGTGGTATCTATTTGATGCCACGGAGCGAAGCGGGAACGAGCCCGCTACAGTAAAAGAAAATTCATAATAATTAGTGGGGGCTGGTGTCCGGCCCCACGGGTCGGCGGTTCGCCGACCCTTGACATTGAGATTATTTTAGGGCTTTAGCGAGGGCCTGCAATTGCTTCGCTCGCAGGCCCTCGAGAAACTCTACGTCCACCGCTTGACTTGCGCCTCCTTTTTGAGAAAAAATCGGTTTACTTTCACTGACCCCCCCCGATAAGCTTATTATAATACTCCTTCCCTAATGGTATCAGGTGTTTCACATGGGAAGAAGGAAGAAAACCAACACCAAGAATGAAATCGATGAAACTGACTCTCAAGTCAAGGTGAATGAGGATACTCCCGATGAGCTGGCACAGCTTCCCGGGGTTGGACCTGCAACAGCGGAGAAGCTGCGCGAGAATGGGTTTACGGATCTCATGAGCATAGCTGTGACCTCTCCGTCGAACCTTTCGGAGATGTGCTCCATCGGGGAAGGTACGGCAGCCAAGATCATCAGTTCAGCCCGCAAACTGGCCGATGTTGGCAGTTTTCTCACCGGGGTGGAAGTAATGGAGAGAAGGAAGGAGGTGGGGAAGCTGTTGACATCCTCAAAGGCCCTCGACGAGCTCCTGGGAGGCGGCGTTGAGACGCAGGCCATAACCGAGTTCTTCGGGGAATACGGAAGCGGGAAGACACAGATCGCCCATCAGCTCGCCGTGAACGCCACCATGCCGGTCGAGGAAGGTGGTTTCGGCGGGGACGTGATCATAATCGACACCGAGAATACCTTCCGTCCCGAAAGGATCGTACAGATGGCCGAGGGGCGGGACCTGGACCCCATGGATGTGATGAACAAGATCCACGTGGGCAGGGCCTACAATTCCCATCATCAGATGCTTCTGGTGGACAAGGCCGCAGAGCTCTCGAAGAGTTACAACGTGAAGCTTCTGATAGTCGATTCGCTTACCGCGCATTTTCGCTCCGAGTACATGGGGCGCGGTGCCCTGGCGGAACGCCAGCAAAAGCTGAACAAGCACATACACGAACTGCAGAAATACGGGGACATGAACAATTCCGCCGTCCTCGTGACGAATCAGGTCATGTCCAGACCGGACGTCTTCTTCGGAGATCCCACGAAGCCCATAGGCGGGCATATCCTGGGACATGCTTCGACGTTCCGGATATACCTGAGGAAGTCCAAAGGCGACAAGAGGATCGCACGTCTGGTCGATTCACCGTGCCTCCCCGAGGCGGAAGCGGTGATGACCATAACCACCGAGGG
>CAYRFL010000070.1:10422-20986 GCA_964423515.1 uncultured archaeon | reverse complement strand
CCGCCGTCCTGACCCCCGGACCCTCCGCCTCCGCCGCCGCCGCCTGCTGCGGAGTTACCGCCGCCGCCACCACCGCCGCCGCCATAGCCGGTGCCTCCGTATCCGCCTCTCTGGCCCCCGCATCCGCGGCCGCCCTGGCCGCCGGCGTTGGGAGTGCCGGAGTTCCCGCGAGAATTGCATCCGTGCAGTCGGCCCATATAGGTACCACCGTCGGGACTACCGCCGCCACCTCCGCCGCCGCAGCACGTGTTGCTGTATCCCCAGTAATTCTGGTTCCCGTATCCACCATGGCCGTTCTTTCCTCCAACGCCGCCCTTGCTGGGACCGTGATTATAGTCGTTGGACGCTCCGCCGCCACCGCCGTATCCCCTGCCGTCGGCCGTCAGGGTTCCCAGGATGATGATCTCCCGGGCGTTGATCTCCAGCCAACCGCTGGTGGTATGCTGCTGGCCCCAGTTGCCGAGATACGGGCCCACGTTGAGGGTCTGGCCCGAGTTGATGGTCAGGGTCCCTATGTTGAAATGGCGGCCGCTCCACGTCGTGCTGCTTGATATCACAACGTTCGCGCCGCCGTGGTCCTGACCGCCCTGGTGGACGTTGGGAGGACCTCCCCGGCTCTCTAATTCGCTCGTCTCCGAGGCGGAGGGAGACTCCACCTTGGAACTGACGATGGTATCCTCATCATGCATGTTGTCCGCGAATACCGCGAATCCCACAAGGAGCATGATGATGACGATGGATATCGCCAGAATCTTGCTTGTATCGATTCGGTTCAATGAAACACCTCATTGTTCTGTAGTCAATTCCTATATAGTTTAGGAATCAATCGGCTTAACGCCGTTATATAACACTGTTGTAATCATATATATTTATTACGCTGCTCTTATCGTTTTGTCAATGAAGCCAAGCATAGCAATACATCATGGATGCCAATCACCTAATAAAAGTACAATTATGTTATTATTTAGGATAAAAAATTCAATGAATAAACCTTTTCGAGAAAAAAATCAAATTATTACTCTTTGGCTCTTTCACATGGGATCGCAGAGATATGTCGAGTATGCCCGTTCCGCCTAAGGACACATAAGTTTATTCCGGGAAAACGGATCGGTCGGACGGCACAGAACACAAAAGGAAGATACAGCTCTGGGCATGTAACCCCCGTCAAATGCACCAGAGCCAGAAGAAGGTAAGAAGGTGCCAATTCCCAAACCGTCTTCGTTCACAACAGAGAGAGGTTCTCAATGGGGGGTGAACATCGACCAGCGAAGGCGGTACCGTTCACTTTCCGTCGACACAATTAATAATACAACGCCGTTATATAAGCATTTCCCTATAATTTCAAAGAACGAAAATATGAATGATAATGTATGGGCACATGTGCAGATGTCTTTTATGTGGACATATTGCATTGTTATAGTATCGCTCCCCGTTGAATCCGTGTGTCAGCTATACCACCCGGAATGTAGAACCATTTTATCTCATCTCGAGCTTATTTTGGAAATGAAAAGATATATTAGATAATCCTGTTATATATTGCAGGGACAAAGGTGGTTGTTGCATGTTCAAATCGGGAAAACTACTGATTACGGGTATCTTTACACTATTGATCGTCTGTTCATTGCCAATATTGCCCGGCAGCTCCACCGCGCATCCCGCGTCGGACGTCGTGCTGGAGTACGATCTAGTCAATCAGAGATTCAACGTCACAATTACCCATTACGTCGGAAATCCCAACACCCATTATATCGATAGGGTACTGGTAAAGAAGAACGATGAGGGCGTAATAGACCGGCAGTATTCAAGCCAGCCGAACGATTCGACCTTCATCTACAGCTACGATCTCGCCGCATCCGCGGGCGACTCGCTTGAGGCGATCGCCGAGTGCAACCAGGGCGGATCGCAATCCGGGCTCCTCACAGTGACCGAACCTGATACGGTCTCACCCACCATAACCATCGACGAACCTCAGGAGGGGCATGATTCCAACGAGGGACAGATATACGTGAACGGAAGTGCCGACGACGATGTGGCCCTCTCGAGTGTGGAGGTCCGGTTGAACGGCGGCCAGTGGGCAAACGCCGCGGGAAAGGAGAGCTGGACCATACAGCTCACACTCGCCGAGGGAAACAACACCATAATCGCAAAGGCCACCGATACCTCCGGGAACACGGTGGAGGCAATTGTTAACGTTACCTATCACGAACCCGTGGATATCGTATCACCCAACGTCACCATCACCGATCCGTCGGAGGGCCAGGTACTCTATACGGATACGATCACCGTGACGGGAACGGCCTCGGACGATGTGTCCATCGGGAACGTGGAGCTGAACGTAAACGGCGGACCATGGAGTCCGGTGGACGGCATGGAAAGCTGGAGTATCGAGGTGCAGCTCTCTGAGGGTGACAACGCCATCTACGCCAGGGCCACGGATTCCTCGGGAAATACGGCATTGGACGCGGTCAACGTGACCTACAATTCCAGCGGTCCGCCGGACAACGTACCTCCCTCGATCACAATACTTTCGCATGGGGAGGGGGAGGTTCTGAACACGAGCATGATCACCGTTACGGGAAATGCCTCCGACGACAGGGAGCTCGACCAGGTCCTGGTCAGGGTAAACGACGGCCCCTGGCAGAACACTGCTGGTAATGAGAACTGGAGCGCGGAGGTAATGCTCGCCGAAGGTCCCAACGTCATAAGGGCCAGGGCCGCTGATTCATCGGGCAATACGGCAACGGACAGTGTGAACCTGACCTACGAGAGCCCGGATACCGCTCCTCCGGTGGTAACCATAGACCATCCCGCGGAGGATCAGGAATTCGATACATCCGGGATCACCGTCCGTGGTACCGCCTCGGACGAGAGCGGCATCGGGAGCATCGAGATCGGGCTTCAGGGCGGCGAATGGAGCTCTGCCCTGGGAAAACAAACATGGTCCGGCGATGTGAACCTGACGGATGGGAATAACACCATACGGGTGAGAGGAACGGATGTCCTTGGGAACCGCATCGTGAGAACGGTGAACGTGTCGTACCTGCCGCCGGATGTTGTCTCACCCCTCGTCGCCATAATCGCTCCGGTGAACGGCAGCAGGGTGAAAACGAGCAGCATAACGGTGAAGGGCACCGCATCGGACGAGGGAGAACTTCAGCACATCTCCGTGGGAGTGAACGGAGAACCATGGTTTGATGCTGAAGGTACTGATAACTGGAGCGCCGTTGTCAACCTTACCGAGGGAGCGAACAGGATCGAGGTCAGGGCCACCGATGCGGCCGGAAACGAGGCAACGGCCAGTATTACGGTCATATATGAGGTGGATGCCGGAGGTGCCGCATACGTGCTGGATGGCATCATAGAGGAGGGGGAATACGCGTTCTCAGCATCCTTCGACGACGGCCATTTTTCCCTGTACTGGAGCATCGAGGGGGAACACATTCGCATGGCGATGAAGGGGAAGACAACGGGATGGGTGTCCCTGGGGATGGAGCCCACAAGGAAGATGAAGGATGCGGACATGATAATAGGGTGGGTCGACGAGAACGGGATCTCATCGGTACTGGACTGCTACTCCACGGGGGATTACGGGCCGCATCCGCCGGACACCACCCTCGGTGGGACCGATGACATTCTCGATTTCGGTGGTACCGAGAACGACGGATGGACGATCATCGAGTTCGAGAGGCTCCTCGATACGGGGGATGCGAAGGACCGGGCCATACGATCCGATGGCAGCCTCACGGTGATATGGGCCACGGGAGACGCCGACGATCATACCGATGGCCACGGGGGCAGACGGGGGAGTGGTACCATAGAGCTCGCCTCCGGGGATTCCAGCGAGGAAGATATTCCCGTGATATGGCCGCTGCATGCGAGCCTCATGGGGCTGGGATTCACCCTAATGGCCGCCGCATCCGTTCTCGCCAGGTTCCTGAGATCGAAGAGATGGTGGCTCAAGGTCCACAAGGCCATTGGGGTCACGGGGGGGCTCACCTCAGTTACCGGCCTTGCCACGGCGGTCTACATGGTCGGTGCTTCCGGGGACGGTCACTTCAACGTGACCCATGCGTATCTCGGGATCACCACGGTCCTGTGTATCGTAACCACCCCCGTCCTTGGAAAGATGCAGTTCAAGGTACGCAAAAATAAAGATGTAGTGAAGGCGCTGCATCGATGGTCCGGCCGCATATCGCTCCTGCTGATGCTGTCCACCATCATCGGCGGTCTCATACTGGTGGGAGTGTTATAGGGACGTATGACGAGTTGATCGTATCCTATGTCGCAGGGACAACTGGAATGGGACGGGGCGAGATGCCTCAATAGTTTCGATCCGGTCCTCCTATCCTTCTAAACCCACTCCTCCTTCAGTACGCCACCTTCGATCCCCACCACCACCAGCTTTATCGGAACCTTCCTCTCTGCCTTCTCCGCGGCGTTCCTGGCAAGCATCAGAAGGCCCCTGCAGCAGGGGACCTCCATGACCATCACGGTGAGCGTGTTGATCTTCGACTCGTCCATAAGGGAGACCAGCTTGTCCAGATACACATCCTGGTTGGAATCCAGTTTCGGGCAGGCAATGGCCAACGCCTTTCCGGCCAGGTGGTCCCTGTGAAAATCCCCGAGGGTATACGCGGTGCAGTCGGCGGCCAGGAGCAGGTCCGCCCCCTTGAAATACGGTGCGCTTGGGGGTACGAGATGAAGCTGAACCGGCCACTGCCTCAGGGCCGATGCTCTCGGAGCACCTGTTGCCTCAGGTACGCTATCCTTTTCACCGAAGCACATCACCGCCGCTCCCGGGCAGCCTTCGTGTTTTTGCGGCTCATTGCACTTCTCGTCGAGGGGATTCTCGATGCCCTTCTCCTTCAGGTAGGCCAGGGCCTGTTCGAGGAAATCCAGCGCTCCGTGGTCACGGAGGTGCTCAAGGTGGGCCTTGATGGTGTTGGTCCCCTTCGGCACGATGTTCTCTTCCATTACCCTGCGTTCGTCGTAGGGCTCCGCCTCCCGCTCCTCGATGGATATGGCCCCCTCGGGACAGTGGCCGATGCAGGCGCCGAGCCCGTCGCAGAACAGGTCGCTGATGAGCCTTGCCTTGTCGTCGATGATGCGGAGGGCTCCCTCGTGGCAGTTGGGCACGCAGGCCCCGCAGCCGGTGCACTTTTCCTCGTCTATCCTTATGATCTCTCTCATTCCCATGTTGCTCGCCTCGTATCGGTTGGTATCGGTTGGTATCGGTTAGTATCGCTTCGGATCGATTTGTAGCGCTTCATAGTTACTTTATTGTAGCAAGTACATAATGTATACCAAGATATATATACCTGGCAGTTACTAAAAGCATATCATGGACGAGAAGTGCACGGTATACAGGACCGTTGATCTCATCGGAAAGAAATGGAGCCTTCTGATCATACTGAGCATCTTCCGGGGAGGACGGGTGAGCAAGAGATACTCGGAGATAAAGAGGAGCCTGCCGGGAATAAGCCCGAAGATGCTGTCCGAGAGGCTGAAGGAGCTGGATGAGGAGGATATCATCAGAAAGGAGATGGATCACAGCGAGATACCGATAAAGACGTTCTACTCGCTCACGGAGAGCGGGGCGGACCTCGTTCACATAATACAGGATATCAAGAAGTGGGGCCTTCGGTGGAAGTTCAAGAGCAAGGCATGCGAGGCGAGCTTCTGCGGGGAATGCGAACTGTGATTTAGATATCGCTCGACTTGCTCTCTTCAATAGGAGGGTCCGGTAGCCGGGGTGGGGATACGGGGTGGTGTAGGCGCATACGGACCCGACACCATATAAATTATAATTGTGTTAAATCCGGGCAATAACGAGGGCGATAGCCCTCGTTGTCGGCGGACGCCGACCTTCTATGGAAATATCCACCTCTAAATCACAAATTGAATTGTATGGATGTTGGATACTAGCCAGATCTCCTCCGTCATGCATCCCCGGAAACCCGCGTATGGAAAAGAATATATCGAATCAACACCCAATCGCCGGGTCATGGACATCTACGACTGGCTCCTCGAGAGGATCGCCAGGGGGGAGATAACGGACGGCCCCACGCTGAACCGATACAAGATAAGGGCATCCAAGGAATTCGGTGGTGACAGAATAATACCGAACTCCGAGCTGCTGGCGGCCGTCAGGGACCGTGTAAGCGATACCGAGGCCCTTGATCGGCTCACTCGACTGCTGCAGATAAAGAGGACCCGCACGATATCGGGCGTGGCCCCGGTCGCCGTCATGACGTCTCCCGCTCCCTGCCCCCACGGCAGGTGCATCTGCTGCCCGGGAGGGGTGGAGAACGGAACGCCCCAGAGCTACACTGGGCATGAACCCGCCGCCCTTCGCGGCGGGGCAAGCGACTACGATCCCTACGTGCAGACGGCGGGAAGGATCGCGCAGCTGGAGGCTATCGGTCATTCCACCCGGAAGATAGATCTCATAGTGATGGGCGGGACCTTTCCCGCAAGGGACCGCCATTACCGAGAATGGTTCGTCAAGCGCTGTTTCGACGGGATGAACCGCCAGAGCGACGGGGAGGAAATAACTCCCCACCCACCGGGAGGGGCCTCGCTTGAGGACGCCATGCTCGAGAACGAGACCGGCCCTCACAGATGTATCGGTCTTACCATGGAGACCCGGCCCGATCACTGCTACGAGGAGCACGTGGACGAGATGCTGCGCCTGGGCGCCACCAGGGTGGAACTGGGCGTGCAGAGCCTGGACGACGCCGCCCTTTCTGCCATAGAGCGCGGCCACGACGTGAAGGCGGTGACAAGGGCCACGAAGGTCCTTCGCGACCGCGGACTCAAGGTCTGCTATCATATGATGCCCGGCATACCCGGACAGACCCTCGATAACGATCTTCTAACATTCCGAAGGCTGTTCGAAGAGGAGGAGTTCCGTCCCGACATGCTCAAGATATACCCCGTGGTGGTGGTGAAGGGCTGCGAGCTGTACGACATGTACCGGCGGGGGGAGTACGAGCCCTATGCCCTGGACGACCTGGTGGAGCTGCTAGCGGCTGTGAAGCGATCCCTTCCCCCCTACGTTCGCATACAGAGGATACAGAGGGACATCCCGGCGAAGCTCATCGAGGGCGGCGTGAGATATTCCAACCTTCGCCAGATAGTACGGGAGAAAATGAGGGAGAAGGGCGGTCGATGCGGTTGTATCCGCTGCAGGGAGGCGGGTCACAGGGCCGGAAAGAGCTTTAATTTCAGACCCGAAGAGATATCGATAGATTCCATGCGATACTCTGCCAGCGGAGGGGAGGAGCACTTCATTACCGCTTCGAGCATGGATGGCGAACTCCTGTTCGGGTATCTGCGACTGAGGTTCATTCCCCCAGACGTACCTTTCCCCAGACCCGAGCTGGTCGCTGGAAGGACCGCGGTCATACGCGAGCTGAAGGTCGTGGGCCCGGCGCAGGAGCTGGGCCGCCGCGATCCCGACCACTTTCAGCACATGCATCTGGGGACCCGGCTTCTCCGGGAGGCCGAGAGGATCGCCGCCGCCGGGGGCATGGAGAGGCTTCTGGTCCTGTCCGGGATTGGTGTGAGGGAGTATTACGCCGGAAAGGGCTATTCGAGAATGGGTCCCTACATGGTAAAGGTACCCGGATCCGGGGATGATGACCGTGAGCCGAGCAACCGTTAGAGCGCTCGTGCCGGGGTCCGTAAGGACGGCCGCCTTCGAGGTCACCAAGAGATGCCCCCTTCGCTGCCGTCACTGTTACAATGATAATTTTGAAAAGGAGGTAGGTCCCGAACTTACCATGGATGAATGGAGTACTATCTTTCGTATGTTCCCCCGCCTGGAGACCGGGATACTGACCGGTGGAGAGCCGCTGGCCAGAGATGATATCGGAGAATTGGTGGAGGTCCTTTCTCGCCTGTGCAGGTCCGTGATAATATTGACCTCGGGGCAGGTGTCGGGCGGAGGGTTACTGGAAAAGATCAGGAGGACGGGAGCCAGCCTTCAGATACAGATATCCGAGATCGGTGAGCGATATGATGAGATGACGGGGAAGAGCGGCGGCTTCCGTTTACTGGAGAAGAACATACTGGAGCTGGCGCTGAATCACATTCCGTTCACCACGTCGCTGGTGATGAGCATGGAGAACCTCGAGCGGCTCGAAAGGATATTTCAATTCCACCGGGCCATCGGAAGCCGACATATCCTGGCAATAAGGTACGTGCCGCAATCTCATCACGAGAATTGGCAGCGATCGATACTTCCGCCGGATAGATACCGGGAAGCGCTTTCGGTGCTCGACGGATTCGTCGGAGATGGAGGTGTACCGGTCTCCATGGGCATACCCAACCTGCCCTGTGTGGCCGCGGAGGACGATCACGAGAACATTTTCTTCCCGTACTGCAGCGCGGGCGAGGATTACATTGCCGTGGACGAGCGGGGACGAATAAAGATATGTCCTCATCATACCCGGACAGGCCCGTCCCTTCTGGACACGGGGCCCGAAGCAGCCCTCCGTGAGATGAGGGAACTGCTGGATAAGACCCTCCGTCTTCCCCCGGGCTGCCGGGGATGCGGATACGCGGAAAAATGCGGAGGCGGCTGTCGGGGCGGCGCCTTCTCCCTGTGCAGCGAAGGGGGAGGTCCCGACCCCATGCTGGCATTTCTTTCAGTACGGAAGGCGGAATAATACGGGCCAAGTTTTTATATATTTCAGCGGATTTCTTGATTATTATGGGGACGGATACATCGGTTGACGGGGATAGGAAGGACCAGGGGGAATTTCTGCTCTATCTGACACCCCTGCGGATCCTGTCGGTTCTGACCATGCTCTCGGCAGGGGCCTTCTGTTTTCTCTTCCCCTCCCTGTACGCGGGTATCGCACCTCTCATCTGCGGCGTGCTCGCCCTGGCATACACTTTCTGGCCCAGGTCCGTTGAGGTCCACTTCCACAAGAAGGTCACTGTGGCCTTTATTTTCTCGGTCTCCCTGTTGATGGCATACCTCATCGCAGCCAATCATATCCGTTCCGGGCGGATGGAGTCCATCCACATCCACGCTGCCGGCGGGCTCCTTGCGGTCCTGGCCCTGGTGATCGGCGCCGATCTGGTGTTTTCCTTCAAGAAGCTGGAATGGAAATGGGCACTGAGGATACTCCCGGTGCTGATATATACCGCAACCGCAAACCTGTTCCTCACGCGACGATCCGCAAATCCCTACCTGATCCTCCTCGCGGTGGCGATCTCCGGCGGCATTCTCTCGGCCAGCGCCTGGTTCCAGAAGGAGCGGAAATGGATGAGCTGGTTCTACCTGTACGCGGGTTTCCTGTCAACGGCCTTCATGCCCGCACTCATCATAATGATATCGCGATTGATCTCGCAGCCGGTTCCCATTCAGTTCAGCTGCCATGCCGCCTCGGTCCGAACTGCAACGAAACGCGGTTTTCGGGAGCGAGGAAGGGCACGACGGGTCCGATTGAGGGCCCTTGAGGAACTGGAGGCATCGGGGGAGATATCCCGGGAGTTCGCAGAGGGGCTCGGAACCATCATCAGGAACGGATAGGCATGGTCCGGTATCCCTCGTGAGATCGACGTCGACTCCATCGATATAATACCATCCCGATCGAAAAGATCCACGATAGGAAAACCACCACTAACGAGTGATAGAATATGAAACGCAGGATATTCTTTACCAGACGTATCCCGGCGGCAGGCATGGCTGTACTGGAGAAAGAACACGATCTCGTGGTGAGGGAGCTCGATTCGATACCTTCCAAGGACGAGATAATCGAGGGGCTTTCAGGATGCGAGGGCCTCGTTTGCCTCCTTACCGATCCCATCGACAGAGACGTTCTCTCGACGGAGGGCCTTCGATACGTCAGCACCTATGCCGCCGGTTACAACAACATCGACGTGGAGTTCGCAACCTCCCGTGGCATCCCGGTGACAAATGCTCCCGGAGCTCTCACGGAAACCACAGCGGACCTGACATTCGCCCTCATTCTCGCCGCGGCCAGGCTTGTAGTGAAGGGAGACGTGTTCCTGAGACGGGGAAAATTCGGCGGATGGGCACCCATGCTGCTCCTGGGACAGGACGTTAACGGAGCCACACTGGGCATCGTGGGCGCGGGACGGATAGGGGGCGCCGTGGCGAGGAGGGCCGTGGGATTCGGGATGAGGATACTCTATCACAACCGCAGCCGAAACCCGGCTCTCGAAGAGAAGACAGGTGCGGAATATGTATCCTTTCATGAGCTGCTGCGGGAGAGCGATATCGTCTCCCTTCATACCCCTTTGACGGACGAGACGCGGCATCTTTTCGGACGGAATGAGTTTGGGATGATGAAGAAGAGCGCCATATTCATCAACACGTCGAGAGGCCCCTGCGTGAACGAGGGTGAACTGGCGGAGGCCCTTGCCGCCGGGGAGATATGGGCGGCCGGCCTGGACGTTTACGAGGAGGAGCCGGAGTTTCACCCCCGCTTTCTCGAGATGGATAACGTCGTGCTGCTGCCGCATCTGGGCTCCGCTTCGCTGGGCACCCGGACCAATATGGCCATAACCGCCTGCCGGAACATGCTGG
>CAYRFL010000070.1:0-10322 GCA_964423515.1 uncultured archaeon | reverse complement strand
GTGGAACCGCTGTACCGGGCCCTCGTAAGGAGCGGTGCCGATATAACCGAGATGAACGTCGTACGAAAGCACGTATCGGCGATAAAGGGAGGACGGCTGGCCGAGGCATTTACGGGCGAGCGGATGTACACGCTCGTAATAAGCGATGTCATGGGCTCGACGCCGGACGTTATCGGCTCGGGGCCCACGGTTCCCGACTCACCGGGTTCGACCTTCGGGGAATGCCGGAGAATACTGAAGGAATACGACCTTGAGGGCTGCCTTTCGGAGGCCGGGCTAGCTTTTTTCCGCTCAGATGACGGTACTTACAAAGAGACCCTCAAGGAGCTTTCCGGGGCGGAGAGATTCAGTACCGATGTATTGATGTCGAGCGAGCTGCTGATGGAAACGTTATCGGACGAATTGGAACGGGACGAGCCGGAGCTTTACATACGGGTGATACCTCCGTGTGAACTGCCCTCCGGTTCTGGTTTGAAATGCGAGGTGGTGGCCCGGCGGCTCGCAGAGGAAATAAAGAATGCCGTCGGTGGCATCCAGCAGCTTGAGAGCGGCGGTAAAAAGCATCGGAAGAGCACCCTCGTACTTTTCGGCGGGGAGCCCGTGGTGAAGGTTACCGGGAACGGAAAGGGCGGCAGGGCGCAGCATACGGCGCTGCTGCTGCTGAAGTACGTTCTGGAGGATGACGGGTTCGCGGGATGGCCGTCGGGGGTTTCGATGATGGCCTTCGCCACCGACGGAGCGGATGGGAACTCGGGAGCGGCGGGATGTGTTCTGGACAAAACGCTTTTCGGAAGGCTGACCAAGGATGCAGGGATGGCGGATGAGGAGGGGAGGCGGCGGGTCTTGACGAAGATAGAGAGGTATCTGGGGAATTTTGACTCTCACGGCTTTTTCAGGGATCATGGGGCTCAGATCGAGACGGGGCCCACGGGGACGAACGTGCTGGATGTCTATGTGGTTCATGTAGGTCGGGAATGAATCCAAAAGGTAGGGACGATGCTGATCCTACGGATTTCTCTCGATCGGGAGAAATGTTCTCGGTTTTCAGCGGTTCTTTACTCCGCCCGCTTCCTCTTGACGAACCTGCCGTATCCCACGTCGCCCGTGAACCTGCCCTTTTCCGCAACCACCTTTCCGCGCACGAGGGTCATGTCCGGATACCCGTGTAGCTTCCATCCCTGGTACGGCGACCAGTCACAGTTGGTCTCCATATCCCGCCAATCTACCGTAAGTTGCCTCTCGGGGTCGAATATCATAATATCCGCGTCGGTTCCAACCTGCAGCGAGCCCTTCTCCGGGTACATGCCGAATATCTTGGCGGGATGCGCGCACATGTAATGGACCATCTGGTGCAGGTCGATCCTGCCCTCCCGCACGCCGTACGTGTACACCAGCGGTATCATGAGCTCCGAGCCGGGCATTCCGAAGGGGATCTTGGTGAAATCGCCCTCCCACATTTTTTTCTGTCCCGTATCGAAGGTGCACGTATCGGTGGCGATGGAGTCTATCTCGCCCTTGCCCAGGGCATGCCAAAGCCGGTCTATATCCTCTCTCTTCTTGATCTGCGGGCAGGTCCCGTACAGGTGGCCGCCCTCTCCCTTGAACAGGTCGTCCTCGAGAAGCAGGTACTGCGGACACGTCTCGGCGAACACGTTAACTCCCCGCTCCTTGGCGTCCCTGACGAGGTCGGCACCGCCGCCGGTTGACATATGCACTATGTAGAGCCGCCCGCCCGAGGCCTCGGTCCACTTGATCGCCCTCTGTATGGCCTCTTCCTCTATGTAGTTGGGCCTCGATAACACGTGACAGTAGGCGCCGTACCTCTTCATATCTGCCTCGTTGTGATATTTCTCCAGAAGGTAGTCGAGGACGTCCACCGATTCCGCGTGCACCATTATGGTCCCGCCCAACTCCCGGGTGCGCTCCAGTGCCTGGAACAGCATGCTGTCGGTTGCCATCCATCCCTGGCTGCGGTAGATCATGAACATCTTGTACGAGGTTATGCCGTCCTCTATGAGCCCCGCAAGCTCCTCGCTGGTCCTTTCGTTCCAGTCCGTTATGCCGCCGTGAAGCGAGTAATCGATGCATACCTTTCCGTCCGCTTCTCTCTTGCGGTCCGTAACCGCCTCGGTCACTGTTTTTCCCTTTGTCTGAATTGCAAAATCGACCAGGGTGGTCACCCCTCCCGCCGCGGCAGCTTTTGTGCCGGTGACGAAGTCGTCCGCCGATACGGTACCGCAGAAGGGCAGCTGAAGGTGTACATGAACGTCCAGACCGCCGGGCATAACGTATTTCCCCGCTGCATCGATGATCCATGGAGCCCCGGAGAGGTTCTGCCCGATGAGCTTTATTTTGTCTCCCTCTATGCCGATGTCGGCCCTGTACGTTTCGCTGTCCGTCACTATCGTTCCGTTCTTGATTATGAGATCCATTAAATTCCTCCGATATGTGCTGTTAACATATTGTCAATGGTGAAAAGCTTGACGGAAAGTCGAGGTTTTCAGCTTGACAACCCTCGACGACCCTAACGGCTCGTCTGGCATGACAGGGCGTTACCTGTCATAGTCCCCGGAATCGCAACCCAAAGGGACCGATTCCGCTTCATGTGATCGGGTCGAGATGCGACCCCTTGTTAGCCCGAGATAACTATTCCCCCTTTTATGTATTTTACCCCGTCGAATGGGATGTTCGTATCCAAGGGGATCCACAAGGGAATCCATTTTCCCAACAGACCAGGGTGCGTCAGATGTCTAATGATTTAAATAATATTGAATTGTTTCACGAACATCGCACCATTGACGATATGTACAGTTGAGGTATGCACATGGCAAGAATAGTACGTTGCGGATTGATCCAGGCCAGCGCAGACATCCCTGCGGACAGGCCCCTTGAGGAAATAAAGAAACACATGGTGGACAAGCACGTCGAGCTCATCGAGGAGGCCGCCGGCAAGGGTGTGAAGATACTATGTCTCCAGGAGCTTTTCTATGGTCACTACTTTGCTGCGGAGCAGGAGACCCGGTGGTATGACATGGTGGAGAAGATCCCCGAGGGTCCCACAACCCAGCTGATGATGGAGCTCGCAAAGAAGCATCACATGGCCCTGGTGGTCCCCATATACGAGGAGGACATCACCGGCTTCTACTACAACACGGCCGCCGTCATCGACAACGACGGCACCTACCTGGGGAAATACAGGAAGAACCACATCCCCCACGTTCATCCCGGCTTCTTCGAGAAGTTCTACTTCCGGCCGGGAAACCTCGGCTATCCCGTTTTCAAGACCCGGTATGCCGACATCGGGGTCTACATATGCTATGACCGGCACTTCCCGGACGGTGCGAGGATCTTGGGTCTTCACGGCGCGGAGATAGTGTTCAACCCTTCCGCCACCGTTGCCGGGCTCTCCGAATACCTCTGGAAGCTCGAGCAGCCCGCCCATGCCGTTGCGAACGGATATTTCATAGGCGCCATTAACCGGATCGGCTACGAGGCCCCCTGGAACATAGGGGAGTTCTACGGGACCAGCTACTTCTGCAATCCCCGGGGCCAGATACTTGCCGATGGTTCGCGGGACAGGGACGAGGTGGTCGTTGCGGACCTAGACCTGGAGCAGATCAGGGAAGTACGGAACGTCTGGCAGTTCTTCAGGGACAGGCGGCCCGAGACATACGGCGATATCGTCAAGCTCTGAGGAGATGCTATAGCTACATTACTGAGATCCCACTCGACGATTTATTTTCATATCAGGAGATATAGAGATGACAGAGTTGAACGACATATTCGAACATAACAAGTTCTCCCTCGAGGAGATACTGGAGATGGAGAAGGAATATCTGGTCCCCGCGGTGGGCCATTATTACAAGGAACCGCGCCTCATGGTCAGGGGGAAGGGAGCTACCCTCTATGACAATCAGGGACGGGAATATACCGACCTATTTGCCGGCGTCTGCACCATCCACAGCGGGCATTGCCATCCGACCATGACGGCCGCCCTCAAAAAGCAGCTGGATCACCTGATGCACACCACCACCCTTTACCCGACGCTGCCCATGGCCCTATACGCCAGGAAGCTGGCTTCGATAAGCCCGGAAGGGCTCGATTCGAGCTTCTTCGTGAACTCGGGAAGCGAGGCCAACGAGGCCGCCCTGCACCTTGCGAAGAAGTACACCAACTGCAATTACGTGCTCTCCCTGATGGAGTCCTTTCACGGAAGGACGCTCATGGCAATGAGCATGACCAATCTGGGCACCTGGCGGCAGAACATGACCTATGCATCGGGCACCGTGGGTACACCGAACTGCAACTGCTACCGCTGCCCCTTCGGAAAGGACCCGGACACATGCGACGTGGAATGCGCCAGGTTCGCCGAGACCGTCATACGCACCCAGACCCCCAAGCGGATCGCGGCCATCATTGCCGAGCCCATGCAGGGTGTGGGAGGGATAACGGAACCCGTACCCGACTTCTTTCCGATACTGTACGATATCGTGAAGAAGTACGACGGCCTCTTCATAAGCGACGAGGTGCAGACCGGTTTCGGAAGAACGGGGAAACACATGTGGGGCATAGAGAACTGGGGCATCGTGCCCGATATGATGACCATGGCCAAGGGCATGGCATCGGGTTTCGGCATTGGCGGTTTCATAACCAGAAAGGAGATATCCGAATGCCTCGCGCCCAAGGACCTGTTCTCCACCTTCGGCGGCAATCCGCTGGCGATGACGGCGGGCCTTGCCAATCTCGAGATAATCGAGAAGGAGGATCTCATGGGAGGAGCCATAACAAAGGGCGCCAGATTCGAGAAGAACCTCCGGACCTTCATGGATGAGCATCCTCTCATCGGTGATATTCGCGGCAAGGGCCTGATGCTCGGTATGGAGCTGGTGACGGACAGGGTCAAGAAGACGCCGGCGGCGGACGAGGCACGCCTGTTCATGGAGAAGGCAAAGGACAGGGGAGTCCTGGTGGGCCTCGGCGGTCTCAATGCCAACGTAATAAGGATACAGCCTCCGCTGGTGCTCACGATGGAGCAGATAGATGCGTCCCTCGTGGTGATGGATGCGGTGCTTTCGGAGATCGAGTCGGGGATGTGAAACAGTTCCGTCCCATTCCCGTGATCTCGCCGTGATCGGGCATTCCCGGATTTCATGTTAACCTGATTCAGGGCCCGTGGCCATCACATGATGGTCGTTTCGGATGACGGAAAAGCGGGAGCGGTCGGATCTCCGGTTTCCCGTTCGGATGCCTTCCCCTTGAATCTCCGTATAAAGGACAAAGGTATTCCGGGGCGATGACGGTCATAGGTGAAGACGGGAACATAGTGACCGTCTTCCTGGTAAAGTCGAGCCAGGAGGGCTCGGCTTTACACGTGAACCGGTAATCCATAATATTTGGCAAGGAATGAGCTGAGAGGTGTTTCCGTGGAACATGCGAACAGGAAGAACAAGAGGGTAGAGAACCTTCACGACATGGAGGCGGGTCTGGATCATTACCAGGCCATGATAGAAGCGTCGCGCTGTCTCGTCTGTCACGACCCACCGTGCAGCCGCGACTGCCCGGCGGATACCGATCCCGGCACCTTTTTGAGGAAGTTCAAACTCAGGAACGTCAAGGGAGCCATCAGGACCATAAAGAGCAACAACGTCCTCGGAGGCATCTGCGGAACCCTTTGCCCGACGGAGATGCTCTGCATGAAGGGATGCAGCGCCAGCGGGATAGACCGACCCATAGAGATAGGCAGGGTCCAGAGGTTCCTGGTGGAGCACGGATGGGAGACCGGATTCAAACCCATCGAGAGGAAGGAACCACGGCAGGGGCGGGTTGCCGTGATAGGGTCCGGTCCATCCGGTCTCACCTGCGCCGCCGAACTTGCGAAGAACGGATACGATGTCACGATATTCGAGGGCAGGGCCAGGGCGGGAGGCGTACTTCGATACGGCGTCCCGGAGTTCCGGATGAACCCGGAATTCCTGGACCGCGAACTGAAGGACGTGCTGGACCTTGGGGTGGAACTGAAGACCAATTCTAGGATCGAAAGGGGAGGGGCCGACAGGCTACTGTCAGAGGGATTCGATGCGGTGTTCATGGGTCCTGGCGCATGGAGTCCAGTGAGGCTCGATATACCCGGGGGCGGCCTTCGAAATGTCACGAATTCCGAGGAATTCCTCGAGGGCATGAGATCGGGAGCGGCCGGTGAGCTGGGATCGCAGATTCGAGGCAGGAACGTCGCGATAGTAGGAGGCGGATCCGTCGCAATGGACGTGGCCACTACATGCACGGCCCTGGGAGCCAACAAGGTTTACGTCATATACCGCCGCAGCCTACGGGAGATGCCCGCCGACGAGGATGATCTCGAAATGGCCCTTGCCAACAACATCACGCTGCGCACTCAGAGCGTGGTTACCGAACTTCTGGGCGAGGATGGACGGCTCGTGGCGCTGAAAGGAATCGAGACCGATTGGAAGAGCGGGGGCGATCGCTCCGCGGGGAACCTCATTCCGGTACCCGGAACCGAGTACCGCCTGAGGGTCGATCTCTTCATCTGGGCCATCGGCATGAGACCTGAAAATTCCAACACGGGTCTTTCGAAGGAGGTCGAGCATATGCCGAACGGCCTTATCAAGACCGGCGAGGACGGCGTTTCGACCACTCATCCGAGGATATTCGTCGGAGGCGACGCTTCACGGGGACCCGCTCTCATTGTCCAGGCCGTACGGGACGGCAAGACCTCCGCCGGAAAGATAATGAAGATGCTCCAGGAGCTTGATACCGAGGGAGGTGAGTAACAATGGCAGAGAAGGATCTGAGCATAGAGATGTGCGGCGTACTGTTCCCGAATCCCTTCCTCCTCTCGTCATCCCCTGTATCGAACACGGCGGAGATGGTGGCGAGGTCGTTCGACCGCGGCTTTGGCGGAGCCGTCTTCAAGACCGTGCACATGGGACGTACGAAGATAATACATCCCTCACCGCGAATGGCCGGATACGATTACGATTCTCAAAGGCTCGTGGGGCTTCAGAACGTGGAGCAGATATCCGATCGCAGCTTCGAGGACAACCTTGCCGACATCAGTTACCTGAAGAAGCATTATCCAGAACACCCCGTCATCGTGAGCATTATGGGTTTCTCCGAGGAGGAGTGGGGCGAACTGGCAAGGGGCGTGGAGGAGACCGGCGCCGACATGCTGGAGCTGAACTTTTCCTGTCCGCACATGACCGTGGAGGGCTCCGGAATGAAGGTAGGACAGGCCTTCGAGCTTCTGGAGAACTTCACCAGGATCGTCCGGGAGAACACGAGCCTTCCCATCATAGCCAAGATGACCCCGAACATCACCGATATTACCGAGCCCGCATTGTATGCCAAGAAGGGAGGCGCCGACGGAATCTCCGCCATTAACACGGTAAGCGCCCTGGTGGGTATCGATGCCGATACGTACGTCCCGTATCCCGACGTGGCCGGAAAGGGCGCAATGAGCGGATACTCGGGGCCGGCGGTGAAGCCCATCGGCCTTCGCTGCATAGCCCAGCTCGCCCAGTGCGGGGAGCTCGGCCTGCCCATTTCGGGCCTCGGCGGCGTCGAGACGTGGATGGACGCCCTGGAATACATACTGTGCGGTGCGTCCACGGTGCAGATGACCACCGGCGTCATACATTACGGGTACCGTATAGTCGAGGACATGATAGAGGGGCTGTCCGATTTCATGGATTCGAAGGGATTCGACAGGGTTTCGGACCTGGTGGGGAGAGCCCTTCCCAACATCCACCCCACGGATGCCTTCGATCTTGGTCACCAGGGGGTTGCCCGGTATGACCTTGGGAGGTGCATCGGATGTGGACAGTGCTACGTAATATGCCAGGATGCCGGCGGCCAGTGCCTGAGCTGGGATGCGGAGAAACGAAGGCCCGTGCCGGACGACGAGACATGCGTGAGCTGTATGATATGCTCCTTCGTCTGCCCGGTGTCCGACCCCCCGATGATAACCTACGAACACGTGCCCGGCAAGAAGGAGATAGTACCCCCGGTATCGAGATAGGGATGTCTTAATATCGAATGAGGGAGTTCACCGGGTCGATAATTCGGATGTCGTGGAAAACGGTCCCGGATCGCCGATCGAGGGATACGGTCCACGACCAGCAGCCCCGAAGCGAGGAGGCTGCAATAGGGAAAATGTTCAAGATATGAGGATAATTTCGAGCGAGGAGGAATCGAGATGGCAAACCCCGAGGAAGCTGCAAGATACATTGCAGGACTGATAGAGAGGGCAAAGATAGCCCAGAAGAAGATCGAGTTCGCCACACAGGAACAGGTGGACGATCTTGCCACGCGCGTTGCGTGGTCCGGCGTGGAGCCCGATTTCGCAAATAAGCTGGCGAAATTCTGCGTCGAGGACAGCGGCATGGGTACCCCACCGCACAAGTATGGAAAGCTCATGACGAAGATAAAGGGAACCCTTCGCGATATGAAGGGAAAGCGATCGGTGGGTATCGTGGAACACGACCGTGAGAGGGGGATAATCAAGATCGCCAAACCCATGGGCGTCATAGGCGCCCTCATCCCGGTGACCAACGCGGAGGCCACGCCCTTCGTCAAGGCCATCACAGCCATCAAGACCAGAAATGCCATCATCATGGCACCCCATCCGAGGACCAAGGCCACCAACAAGATGGCTACGGATCAGATCCGGGCGACCCTGAAGAAGAACAACTGGCCGGAGGACCTCGTCATCAACGTTGGGGAGCTTTCGCTGGAGGCGAGCAAGGAACTGATGAGACAGTGCGACATGATCCTGGCCACCGGGGGCGGCGGAATGGTCAAGGCGGCCTACAGCAGCGGGACGCCGAGCCAGGGGGTCGGTGCGGGCAATGCGGTGTGCATAGTCGACGAGACGGCGGACTTCAAGGACGCCGCCGACAAGATAATGCGATCCAAGACCTTCGATCACGCAACCAGCTGCTCCACGGAGAACTCCGTCATCATCCAGGAGGACGTGTACGACGAGATGGTGGGTGAGCTCGAGGCGGTAGGGGGGTATCTCGTATCGCCGGACGAGAAAAAAAAGCTCCAGGATACAATGTGGACCGCCCCGGGCCTGCTGAACCGGGATATCGTCGCCCAGCCAGCGGGTAGGATCGCCGAACTGGCCGGGATAGACCTGCCGGAGGGAAAGACTTTCCTGATGATCGAGGAGACCGGTGTTGGCAAGGATCATCCCTTCTCGGGGGAGAAGATATCCGTTACCACGGCGCTGTACCGGTGGAAGGAGTTCGACGACGCCCTGGATCTCGTGAACCGTATCACGACCTTTTCCGGACCGGGCCATTCCTGCGGCATCCACACCGTCATGGAATCCCGGATAAGGGAGCTCGGGCTCAAGGTGAAGGTCTCCCGCGTCATGATAAGGCAGCCCCAGTGCCTGGCCAACAGCGGAGCATGGACCAACGGGATGCCCATGTCCATGACGCTGGGCTGCGGTTCCTGGGGGGGTAACAGCACCACGTCCAACGTCACCTGGGAGCATCTGCTCAACTACACGTGGATATCCTATCCGATACCGAGCACACAGCCCACCGACGAGGAATTGTTCGGAACGGTGATGTACGAGGGCTGATCTCCAGAACGTGGAGTATTTGAACAACCTTTCGACAAACTCTCTTCACCAGGAGGACCCGATAGCCGGGGGGTGGAAAAGGGGTGGTGTAGGCGCACGCGGGTCCGATACATAAAAAAAAATGTCAACTACAATACAATATGGATGACGGGGGGCGCACGCCCCCCACGGTCGGCGTTTGTCCGCAGGGTCACGTCCCTGCGGGCGCAGTTGCATCTTGATGCAACGGAGCGAAGCGGGCGCCGACCGTTCATATTCACGAATTCAAATTACCAGCCCCGCCTCACTCGACATCCAACTCGAAGGCGTATAGGGTCGGTGCGAGAGAAAGTATTGTGCCAATTTCGTTAAATAGTACCTTCCCCATCTCTACATGTAGCGGCATCTGCGCTTTCACGCGATGCCGCGCACATTGTCAAGCTGCAAACTTCGACTTCTTGTCGAACTTTGCACCATTGACAATATTCAGGTGGTATTTCGTGGTATCACGTATGTGCATTGTACGAATAGCAGCAATCATTCTTCTCCTGTTATCCTTGCTCCCGATGGTTTCCGATCCCGGTGACGGCGTACGAGGTGGAACTCCGGAGGTTCCGTGCAGGTCGATAATCACAGTAAATGCATCCGGGAGTGGTGATTATATAAGTATTCAAAATGCAACAGGGTGTTGCAAGAACCCAAATGAAAAATAGCGGATATAGGCACATCAAAG
>CAYRFL010000069.1:0-20988 GCA_964423515.1 uncultured archaeon | reverse complement strand
ATCCCAAGGCCCGCAGCTAGAAAACCCTTTATATTCACCCTTCCCTCGGCAACCGGAAAAGGTCCATCCTTACCGATATGGCCACGAGAATATCCGGTTCCGCCATTATGCGTTCCTCCCTTCTCCCACCCATTCTTTGCCCGATCGAACATGCCAAAAGCGGTGAACAGGATTATGGCGAGGATCAGGTCGTGGATAAATCCAAAACCGCGCACGGATCCCGAGGAAAAAATAAAAATAACGATCCCACCCACAGCCAGAACCCCGAATATAATGTGTAACATTAATCGCAGGTTTTTGGGATATATGTTGAACACAATGAAATAGAATACAAGTGTATTCAGAACGGCACTTGCGGTTATTAGGAAGAGTACCGTTCCTTCCAGATTATCAATAAGCAGATCCGGGTCAAGATATGTGGCAATCCCCGCCAGAAGAATCGATATTATACCTATCAGGAATCCGATGGTTACAAAGCTTCCGTGTCTTTTTGATATCTCAAATCTTCCTCGGAATACTGCAATAATCCCCACTAACAAGAAGAAATTGGCCCATATTGAGAACGAGATGAGAAAGCAAAAGATTGCCAGCGCCAGATAACCCGGACGAGCACGTCCCAGGCCATCCCAGATGGCCCTACGTAGATGTAACATAATCTGCAATCGGTTCATGGTGAACGGGATACATATGATGATTATTTGTATTTATATATGACGAAAAAATACACGATTACTACCAGAAGTAAAATGTTCATAATCGGACTATTGCCCCTCTCCAGGAGGATTTGGCGGAATTGAATAGTCCATACCACCGGCGACCGTTTGTTCGACGGGCGGATACAGAAGTGCCGTTTGTACATCCCGTTGATTTGCTTGGGATGAAAGCGGCATAGGAGTAACTGCCGTTTCATCCGGGAGCCGTTGATATCCGGTTGTTGTGTGGTTTATATACGGCAGTTCCATCGGTTGAGCTTCCTGGGTCGGTGTCGATGCACCTCCGCTCCCTTCCTTCTTACCGCCCTTTCTCCTCAGCAGCAGGAACACGACCACGCCCGCGATCAACAATAGAGCCACTATGCAGATGATGACTATAACCACCGTCCCCATGGAACCGCTGTCCCGATCCCCGGACCCTCCACCTCCGGTGCCGTCCTCGTCCTCTTTACCGTCATCATCCCCGGGATCGTCGTCGTCCCCGGACGGATTGGGCGGAGCCCGTATCTCAACCACGACCATGGTGGAGTTGAATTGCATCGGGACGCCCGAATCGAAGACAGATAGCAGCACAGTGTGATTCCCCCCTTGCGAGAACGTCCAGGTAACCTCCGTACCCTCCCCGTCATAAACGCCGTCCCCGTCGAAGTCCCAGCGGTGTACCAGCACGTCTCCGTGGATCAGATCAGGGTCGTCTGAACCGGCCGCTTTGAACGTAACCGTCAGGTTTTCCTTTTCTCCCGTCGTCGGGTCCGCATCCACGACATCCCATTCGATGACGCCGGCCGAGGGGGGATCGTTCCTGTTCTTCACGTTAAGGACGACATGCTCCCAGTGAAGTCCGTCGTAATTGTCCCTGACGGAAAAATTTACTTTATAGGTACCCACCAGGGAATTGTCGGGATGGAACGAGAAGTTCCCCGACATCTCATCGAGGTCCCAGCATGTATCGTCTATTCCCGCCTCACTGAGATTCGCAGCGAAGAACGACATCTCCTCGGCGTCGTGTGCCGTGTCTGGATCGGTGGCATGGAGGGTCAGGTTCAACCATTCGTCCTGGTACACCTCCAGTTCCCCTATTTCCGACATCTCGGGATCGTCGTTGGTATTGATGACCCTAAGAGAGATGTTGTATTCGCTCATCAGCGGGGCTCCGTCCGTATCGTTTAGATCGTTAATAGTGAATGTGAAATCGATGTATCCCACATCATCGTTGGCGGGCTCCACCGTCAGAGTGCCCCTGCTTGAATTTTCCATCGAGGGTGAGAGAAGATACGATATTCCGGATTCCGGACCAACGGTCATGTCGAAATCCGCGACATCGCCGTCGATATCCCGTGCTTCGAACGGAAAGACCGTGATATCATCCTCAAGGGCGGAGATACCTATCCATTGGTCATCGTCATGTATCACGGTCTCGCCATCGAAGGAGACCAGATGGGGCGGATCGTTGGTAGGCAATACGTTCACGAAGAATGTGTTGGAGTCCGTTTCGAGGCCATCGCCGTCAGTCGCCTTCACCTGAAAATCCCTTCGACCGAAGAAGTTCTCGCTTGAACGGAAGTCCAGGCAGTGGGTCGTGGTGTTGACCGATGCGGTGATCGCCTCGTGGTTCAGGAGGACCGTGTAGTTCAATCCATCGACGCCCCCGTCGTCATCGAAGAACTCGTGCAGGTCGATAAGGCCCACGCCCTCGTCCGAATCCTCCCTGAAGGAATATTCGTTCTCCGGGATCGCGTCCAACAGGTCCGGCGGCTGATTCGGGATGATCAGATCGTATTCTATCAAAAGGTTCGAAAGGCGCAGTATCCCCGGAGAGGAGGATGTAAGGGACAGCACTATCTCCACCTCGCCGTCCCCCTGGTGGGCATCCACCCGTTCCTGGACCCGGTCCTTCAGGGAATGAATGTCATCGATGGTAACCTTCTCGCGGAATTCCCCCTGATATTCCCACTCGTTCTCCCCCACGTCGTCCACGTTCAGGGTGGGATCGCTGATGAATGACGATATGTTCCCTCTGTATTCCACCTCCACGAAATCCGTCATGATCTCGGTGTTGCTGCCATTGGCAACGGTGGGTACGGTTGCCAGCAGATCCAGTTTCTCGTTCACATCGAAATAATTGCCCAGGTTGGCGATATATGTCTTTCCCAGCACCTTTATGGCCCAGAAACCGCCCACGCTGTAGGTTTCCACAAGTTCCCAGTTGGAAGCATGGTGGTTGTAGAGGTAAAGACTTCCACCTCCCCGTCCCTGGCCCCCGTGGGGAAAGTTGGTGTATCCCGCCCCTTTCCATTCCACCTGGAGTGTATCGAAATCCCAGTCCGCCCTGGCGAGGGAGAAGTGATGGTATGCGTACTTCAGTTCGCCGCTCTGGGTATGAAAGAGATCATCGTCGTTGGCTCGGACCTTGCCGTGGTCCTGCGCGCCAAAGACATTGTCCGTGTGATCGGAAGGCGGTCCCTGGGCGAGAAGTGGAGAGTCGCCCCACCATGCCGAGTTGGCAACCGTATCCGCGAATGTCTCGTTGCTCTTTACCGGCTCGTTTAGCTTGATGCCCTCGATGTCCATCCTTGCGGAGGTTATCCGGCAATTCGAGGGAAGGCTTATCTTCACCGTGTTGTTGATGCCGTTTTCAAGGAAGATCACGTCCTTTTCGGACGTTCCATCCCGGAACGACGTCAGGGAATCCCTGTGGTCTCGCGTGGGGAGAGATGAGACCTCATCTAACGGATCCCGGTCCCCGCATGACCGATCCGCGACCTTCAGGACCTGCGATGGGAACACTCCAAGTAGGCTTAGCACGACCAGGACGGCCATGACCGTCGCAACAGAATGCTTTTCCGGATTCATTGTCAATCCCTGTCCCAAGGCATATACGATATCCACGTGAAGAGACGAATTCGGATAGATGGAATCGAGATTCTCTTTTTATTAACGTTTTGGTAAAATCATCGAAACCAGTGCATTGTCAGTATAGCATGAAACACCCGGTCGAAAAGAACACGGGCCCAAACATGTCATATCGGTCATGTTCGGTTCCCGCCAATCACCATCGTCACACTGGAGGATAAGGCGGCGGCGGTGACGGACGACCCTGGCCGGCCCCGGATGGTTGCCCCGGAGGTTGATAACTGGGTGCCCTGCCTACGGACGGTGTTTGTGCCGGTGACGGGGGGAGAGGGGCCGTGGAGATGACGGGTGGCTGCTCGTACGGTAGATGTTGAGCTATCCCGCCCGCCGCCCGGGGCTGGACCAATGGCGGAGCGTCATGGCCCGTGGGCGATGATGCCCCGACAGCGTCCTTCCCTTCACCCCTTCTGGCAAGTACGAATATAACTATAAAACCCGCTACCAACAACAGAACAACAATGCATATTACCACTATGAGAACGGTACCCATGGAACCGCTGTCCCGACCCCCTGATCCTCCCCCTCCCGTACCGTCATCGTCTTCCTTGCCACCAGGATCGCCGGAATCATCATCTCCATCCGGACCGACCGGCGCCAGGACCTCAACGATGATGGTGGTGGTATTGTAGAGGATGGGTATACCCGAATCGAAGACAGCAAGCAGTACAGTATGGTTGCCCGGACCCGAAAACGTCCATTGCACATAGGTACCTTCCTCGTCATACACGCCGTCCCCGTCGAAGTCCCACCTGTGCACCAGAACTTCACCGTGAACCAGGTCCGGATCATCCGAACCGATCGAATTGAAGGTTACTGTAAGGTTCTCCTCCCGTGGTGTTCTCGGGTCGGCATCCTCGATCTCGATCCCTATCGACCCCGCCGTCGGCGCGTCGTTGACGTTCTTCACCGTGATCCTGCACTCCGCCCATGCCGCCTTGCCTTTCCGATCCTCCACTGTGAAGTTGACCGCATAGGTGCCCACGTGAGAGTTATCGGGCAGGAAGCTGAAATTCCCCGTATCCGTATCGAAGTCCCAGGCATCTCTCCCGATCCCATGATCGCTGAAGTTGCACGAAAACCCCATCCTCTCCCCAGGATCGCTCAGCAGGTCCACGTCATAATAGCCCACGGACAGGTTCAGCCAGCTTTCCTGCTTCCCAACCACCTCCTCCGGGACGTTTATCACCGGGGCATCGTTTGTGTTCTGGACCGTAAGCGATATGTTGTACGCCATCCTGCCGTCGGCATCACCCCGGGTCCCGTTCAGATCATCCAGGATAAGCGTTAGGTTCACCGTGCCGATGTGCTCGTCCTCCGGCGAAAGGCAGAGCTTTCCCTCCATGGTCTTGTCCACGGAACCCTTGACGATGATGACGTCCTCGAAGTACGGAGGAGCTGCGATCTCGGCCGATGGAACGTCTCCGTCCACGTCCCTAAGGACATAATGGAATTCAGTCACAACTCCTTCGGGCGCCTCCAGCTCGAGAAGGGCCCATGGGGCGGGATCGGCGTGTTCACCCAGAAGAGCGAGATAGGGGGCATCATTGGTGGGTGTCACCGTGACGTAGAATATGCCGGATTCCGCATAGAGCCCCTCGGCATCGGTGGCCCGGACCCGGAATCCGCGGCTGCCGAAGAAGTCTCTACCGGACCGGAAATCCAGCGAGTATGTCGTCTCATTGACGGTGGCCGTCAGCTCCGGATCGTTTCCCGAAATCGAGAACGTCAGGTTGGGGAATCCCCCGTCATCATCGAAGTGCTCCGGAAGAGACAGAAGGCCCATACCCCCGTCGGAATCCTCGGGGAAGTTGAGACCGCTGGGTGGAATGTTAACAAGAAGTGCGGGTGCTCCGTTGACCGGGATATGCTCGTACTCGATGAGAAGGTTCCCAAGGGACAGTATGCCCGCCGATAGCGACGAGAGGGCAATCGTAACGACAACATCATTCCGGCTTCCGTCACCGTCCACCGCTTCCTGTAGCGCTCCCCGGAAGCCATGTGTTTCACCAATCACCACCTCATCCTTGAACTCCCCCTCGTATTCCCATTCCACCGCGCCGTCATCCCCCGCGTCCAAAGCAGGATCCTCGCAGAAGGTTGACGCCCTTCCCTTCACCGTCACCGAGACGAAATCGGTGGCGATCCAGTCATTGAAAGGGGGCTCGATGGATACCGGTCCGGCCCCCAGGAGATAGAGGCGGTTGGAGTTGTCCAGGTAGTCGCCGATGCCGTTCCGGTAGGTCCCGTCCAGGTAGAAATCATCGTCCATCATCACCTCCTGCAGCTCGTGATCGACCTCCTCCCAGACCTGGATATTGTGATTGAATATGTAGAACCATGCCGCGTTCCTCGCGAATGCCATACCCCCGGCGAAGTAACCCCTTCCCTCGTAATGAACCTTCAGCTCCTCGAGTTCGGTCACGTTCACCGTGAACTCGAATAGCTGGTACGGGCGCCTCCCGTCCCGCATGGTCGTGGTATACCGAATGTTGTCGGAGAGCGCAACGTTCCCATAGGCGTTGGGCCCGAAGGGGGTGCTCATGTAGTCCGCTGGCGTCTGCACCGGGTCCTGGCCGTTCATCCCGCCCCACCAGGCCCTGTTATCGATAATGTTCGTGTACGTCAATGTCTTCTCGACACCATCCCCCACTACCCCCTTGCCACATATGGTCATTTCCGCCCTTGTTATGTTTATCCCACCGGGGAGGGAGATATCAACAGTGTCGTTTTCTCCTCCATCCAGGAACCACACGTCTATGTCCTCGCTCCCATCGGCGAACTCGGTGAGGGTATTATTTCCTGTACTGCGTGAATCAGTTCCCCGGCAGGTTAGTCTTGCCCTTAATGCATTTCCCGTTCCCGGTCGAGCCATGGGGCATAACACGGAAGTGAGGATCAGCAGAAGGCCCATGGAGATGTAGATAATGCCGATAGAATGCCTGTCCGAGGTCATGGTCACACCTTTTCCTGCGTCGGCCGAAATCCTTCGATTCGGATATCCATTATCCCCGCGAGATACAAATGAACGGGTAGACACGTGACCCGGGACCGCTGCCGAATGGATCTCCGGACGAAAGGCCGGATCATTCTTTCCGGTTGACGCCTACTGTGCCTTCTTAACCCGTTTCTTGACCACCTTTCTCTTCACCTTTCGGATGACGCGCTTTCTCGGAGCCCTTGTTGCCGGGGCTGGCTTTGCCGGTGGAACCGCCGCCGGTGATGCTGCCGGCTTTTCGAGTGCTGGCAGCTCTGCGAGCGGCCCGCTCGTTACGGGTTTCCCTGGTGCGGCTCCGGGGACAGGCGGCTCCGGGGGCCTCGCCACAGCGGGCGGTACGGCTTTCGCCGGTGTAACGGGCGGCTCCTTCGCCGCGGGTACCTCCACCGCGGGTGCCGGCCTTTCCTCAGCCTTTGCCTCCGAGGGCATCTTCCTGGCCTGCCGATATTCCTCCAGGTACCTGTCCGCCGCCGCGAAATCGTCGATGTCCACCGACTCTCTGGCCTGGGAGAGCAGTTCTCGCATCCTGGCCACGTCCACCCCCTCGAGCTCCAGGCCCTCCACCTCTATCTGCGCTTCGGATATCTTCTCGGAGCGCACGGACCTCTCGTGGTCCTTCACCTTCTTCGATATGGACGATTGAATGCCTCGAAGAGTGCTGATGGCCTCCCTGAACTTCTCATTCTCCTTCAGCTGCTTGATCACCACCAGGGCCTCCGCCTCGTCCTCCACGTCGAGGCCGTATTCCCTGGCCTTTTCCACGGAGGACGAGAGCTCAAGTATCTTCTCCCTGAGATGTTCCGGGAGATTGGTGTTAAGCACGTCCTCGAGCTTTATACGGGTCTCCTTTGCCACATCCTCCGCTTCCTTCAATCTACCCTCACGGAGATGCTCCTTGCTTCTTTCCTTCATCTCGTCCAGTGCGGCTATCTCGAATCCGCTCAGCCTGCATTCCTCTATCATCTCCTGGCACTGGCCCAGGATGGTCTCCACATCCTTGACAACTCCGCTTATGCTCATTGACTCGTCCTCCTCGCCCGTAACGACCTGTGCTGGCTCTGCCTCATCCACCGGCAGCGTCTTGACCGGTTCGGTCCTAGCAACCGGAAGAGCCTTGGTTTCTGCATCGGGACCGGGGAGCGTCTTCTCATCTCCGAATATGGCATCGAGCTCCTTCTCCTCCACCACCTTCTGGGCCCTGTCGCCAAGCTGGATGGCTCTGGCCTGCAATTCAGCTTCCTGCTTTTCTATGGCGGATATCTGCTGCACGAGGGGAGCTCTCTCGTTGGGGTTCTGGATCCCTGCCAACCTCTGTCCCAGCCCTGCCTTGTGCTCTCCCAGAACCTTCAGTGTGGCCAGGGTCCTTTCTATCTCCGCCTGTATCATATCGGCCTCGGAGGGCCCCTTGGCGGCTCCGGGCGCTTCCTTGGGTTCCTCCACCTCATCGAAAGGAGCCGGGAATGGAGTGGGGCGGAACGTCTGGGCCCCGGGCGGACCCGAGGGGATCGGACCGCGCGGCGGACCGGGGGGTTGAGGGAATCCGGGCGGGCCGGGAGGTGCCGGGGGTGCTGCCATTTCGGGCGCTGTCATGTCCACCGGAGCAGGCTCCATACGGTCCCCCCCGTCCTCGTCCTTCATCTTCTTAACGACGAAAATGATCGCCGCTATCCCCCCGCCCAGGATGATGATCACAATTAGTATCCATATCAGTGTTATGCCCAGCGAGCCTCCACTTCCCGAACCGCCCTTCCCAACCCTTTCGAAGGTCACCTTGGCGAAAGGATTCTCACCGGTGCTTCCCTCCCTCACGGCTTCCACCTGGAGAGTGCGCGTTCCGGTCTCGTCCCCCGTCCATTCCACGATCACGGAGATAACCGTCTCATCGCCGTAATCGAGTTCGATTTCCCCGTCCATGGACACCGAGAGCCCCAGATGGCCCCCTGGAAGGTTGAGCGTGATCTTCTCGAAGACGTTGCCCTTGTTGCTTATTGTCAGGTTGAGAGTTACGATATCGCCCTTTTCCATCCTGATGGTATCCGTGCGGTCGAAGGTGATCTCCAGTTCATGCTTGAGCTCGAAGCCCTCGTCCACCTTGAAATGTTTCACGTCGCTCTCGAAGGTCCGCGGAATATCGTAGAACCTTGCCGTGACCTTCCAGTAATACGTCCACAGGTCCCGAAGGTCCTTGACGGTATGGGATTTTACCACCTTCTGGGTTTCCTCGTTGGTGAATACCAGATCCAGGTTCTCCTCGTCCTCTCCCAAAAAGACATGATAGATCGCCATGGAGGACAACGTGCTGTTGGTATGCCACTGGAGGTTCACCTCCGTATCACCGACCACGGTGCCGTCCGTAGGGCGGTCGAGGAAAACACCGATATCCGGGCAGTCCTCCGCATCCCTCATTTCCACGTAAATATTCTTGAGATCCGTCTTGCCGTCCTTGTCCCTTACCCGGAACTTGATCATTCCGCTGCCGGTCTCTTTGCTGAGGGAGGGGGTTATGGTCAGAAGGGTTGACGAATCCATGGTGGGACTGAAGAGGAGGGACTTCGATTCCATTATCTCCCAGATCAGCTCCCCAGAAGGATCCTCCACGTCCGAGGCATACTTCGACAGGTCGAAATGTTCCGGCTTGTTTGGGTCGTTGTAGAGCTCGAGCTTGATGAAATCCCCCACTGCAACGGGGGGGTTGTTCATTACCTCGAAGGACCCGTTGTAATACAACCAGTCAGTCTGGACCCGATCCCAATCCTCGAGCTTGATGCGAAAATCGTAATATCCTATCTCATCGTCCTTGCTCGTCAGATAATTGGCAGTGAAATTATCTCCTCCAGCACTCTGGTTCACCGTCAGTTCAAACCAATCCGAGGAAGGACCCTGTATCTCCACCCGGGGGGTGTCGATGTCGGTGCCGTGCTCCGGGTCCCATGCATCTATCCATATCCGGACCTCGTCGCCCCGGAAGACCTCCGGTGGATTGAAGGACAGATTGGTCACGGCGGGCGGCTTATTCTTGACCAGGATATAGGAATCGTGCTCGTCCCAGGTCGAATATCCTCCGTCTGGATCCTTGCTTCTCACCCGAACCTTATAAAGCTCGAGAAGGCTGTCGGCTGGAAAGGTGAAATTGCATATCCACATGCCCTTTGGACCGTCGAAGAAAGGGATGGCAAAGATGTCCGACTTCCAGTCCTCCACCACCGATCTGGTGTACTGGGGAATGATGTCCAGCTCGTCCTCGTAGCTCTCCAGGTCCTCCACTTCCACGCCCAGGAAGGCCCTTTCCATCCTGAAGGCCACCGTGGGAACTGTGGTCAGGAACGCAGAGGGGGCATTGTTCTTGACGATGATAGACGTGAAGGCATCCACCCTGGACCATTCGCTGTAAAGGCCGTTAAGCTCCCGGAACCTCGCACGAAAATCGTACTTGCCCAGGGTAGCATCGTAATCGGGGGAGAAGTCCACCTCCCATTTCCCCCCCTCGAACTTCGGCGCCGACAGGTAGTCGTCGCTCCATTCTCCCTCGCTGTGAAGCTTGCACTCGAATTCGGGGCTCAGGTCCTCCGTGGGGGTGAAATAGGCTTCGGAATCACCCTTCACGGTTATCTCCTCCCCTCTCATCACCTCATCCTCCACGATGGTTATGGTGGGCCTGCTCGGAGGTGCGATAAGTATCCATATGCGGGCGCTACCGTCGGTGGACCCGCTTGCTATCTTGTCGCCGTCGGGGGACCACGCCACCGAGTTGACGGAATGGGAATGACCCGTGAAGTTGACGTACTCGATGGCGGAGTCCGAATCCCATATCTTGAAAGTGGTGTCCGCCGAGCCCGACACGACCTTTGTACCGTCGGGGGACCAATCGACGCAGAGCACGGGGCCGGTATGGCCGGAGAACCTAAGCAGTTCGTCCCCTGTCTGCGCATCCCATATCCTGGCGGTGCCATCCGACGATCCCGAGGCGATCTTCGTACCATCGGGAGACCAGGCCACGGCCTTTACCGCCATGAAATGACCGCTCATCATCCGGACCTGGGAATTGTCGCTGGAGGGGTTCCATATTCGGATCTTGTTGTCGTTTCCTCCGGAACAAACCTGGGAGCCGTCCGGTTTGTAATCCACGGACAGCACGTCGTCGCCGTGCAGGGAGAACGTCGCTATCTCCGTGGCACTGGAATCGCTCCAGACCTTGGCATTGCCGTCGCCCCCGGCCGATGCCAGCCTGTCCGAGGAAGGGTGCCAGCTGACGTCGTATATGAAATGATCCTCACCGGGATTATGAGGGAGCGTCTGGGTACTGCTCAGATCGCCTGAACTGAGTATCCTCACGCGGCCGTCCGACCATGCGGTTGCTATCTTGGTCCTGTCGGGTTTCCATGCCACACCGAAGACCCGCGTATCTGTCTCGTCGTAATTGCACCGCTCCCAGGTCTGGTTCCATTTCCAGACCCGGGTATGACCGTCGTTCCCGCCCGAAACGACCTCCGAGCTGTTCTGGGCCCAATCCACCGAGTTCACGGGATCCTGATGGGGCGTGAAAGAGCGATCATGAGATGACACGTCCACCGTAGCTGTCGCCGGAGGCGGGATCAACAGCATGAACAGAGAAGTAAATACCAACATTATGACCAATCCCCAGTGGGATGCCGTACTTGATGCTCGTTCATTCATGTCTCGGATGCCCCCTTTCTAACTGCCCCTATATCTATCATTACCACCCGTAAAAGGTAATCGGATCGTCCGATATAACCTCGATGAAGCAGGAACGGATTGTAATCAACCGACTCGTATTCTACTATGTTTATAAGTAGATTTTGCCCATAAAACCTCAACGGCGAGATAAGGGGAAAACGCTTCCCGAGGGAGATGTTTTAAAGGTTCCAGGCCGACAGCGGAAACAGTATTTTGGAATTTTTGGTGTCTTCGTAAAGAATGGAGTGGAGAATTTCATCATAAATATCTATATAACCCCATGAATGTTACTCACGACGATAGGGGGAAAGGAGGATGATGAAAGGTTTCGAAGCACAGGATGGGGCCGAATGCGCGGGAGGGAGAGAAACCCGGCTCGACATTGCGATAATCAATCTATCCCAGCTGGTCCGGGTTGCCAGGGGAGAGAGGTTCAAGACGGGAAAGGCCATGAAAGAGCTTTACGTTATCGAGAACGGCGGGATCGGGATTCGCTGCGGGGAGATCGTGTTCTCAGGTGGCAGCGCGGAGCTCACGGAGCTTTGCGATATCGGTCCGGGGACGCGGATAATCGACGGACGGGGAAAGATAGCCCTTCCCGGTTTTGTCGATCCGCACACACATCTGATATTCTCCGGCACCCGCGAGCACGAGCTGGATCTGAAGCTGAAGGGAAGGTCCTACCTCGAGATACTTGAGAGTGGGGGCGGCATCCTGTATACCGTTGGAAAGACCCGTGGAGCATCCCTTTCCACCCTCGTCGAAGAGGCGGGTGCAAGGCTAGACCGGATGCTTCTGCACGGGACCACGACCGCGGAGGCAAAGAGCGGCTACGGCCTCGACCGGGACAGTGAATTGAGGTCCCTTACAGCCATCAAAGAGCTGAATGCAGGGCATCCGGTGGACCTCGTTGCCACATTCCTCGGGGCCCATGCCGTGCCCCCCGAATACCGGGGGCGGCCGGGCGAATACGTGGATTTCATCATCGAGAGCGTTCTCCCCGCAGTGGCCGAAAGGGGCCTGGCCGGATACTGCGACGTGTTCCTTGAGCGCGGCGTGTTCGGTGTGGACGATTCCCGTAGGCTCCTACAGGAGGCTCGGGAGATGGGACTGGGATTGAAGCTGCACGTGGACGAGATAGAGAACCTGGGCGGCTCCCTGCTGGCCTGCGAGATGGGGGCGCGGTCTGCCGAACACCTAGTCAGGACCACCGAAGAGCAGATGGGGGCACTGGCCGAAACGGGCGTCGTGTGCATATTTCTGCCGGGGACCCCGTTCTCCCTCATGGACGACGAATACCCCCGTGCCAGGAAATTCCTGGAAGCTGGCTGCATAACTGCCCTTGCCACCGATCTCAATCCGAACTGCATGACCGAGAACATGGGTAACGTCATCACGCTGGCCTGCTACAAGATGGGGATGACGCCGGCGGAGGCAATAAGCGCGGCCACGATCAACGCGGCCCACGGTATAGACCGCTCCGACCGGATCGGGTCCATCGAGGTTGGAAAGCAGGCAGACGTGATCATACTGGACATCGACGATTACCGGAAGCTCCCGTATCACTTCGGCGTGAACCACGTGGAGCACGTGATAAAGAGGGGGCGGATGGAGGTATTCGAGGGACGGCTTCTACGGCGCGAGCGGTTCGTTTACGTCTATGCCTTCCTCGACGACCGACTGATGATGGTGAGGAATCTCGGCCGGGGAGGATGGGAGATACCTGGAGGACGGGTCGAGAAGGGAGAATGCCCGCCGGATGCCGCCGTGAGGGAATTCCGGGAGGAGACCGGGCACGCCCTGGAGATAGTCTCGTCGGTGGAGGCGGAAAGGGGGACCGTGTTCTTCGGCAGGGTCGGCGGAAAGGTGGGGGATTTCAACAGGGACGAGATCGGCGAGATCGACATGGTGGAGGGACTGCCCCGGGACCTGAACTATCCGGACGTGGAGTACATTGCCTACATGAGGACCGCCCCGGAGGAACTGAGGCCGAGCTGGGTACAGAGATAGGCCGGAAGGGCGTGTAGATGACCGAGATACGATACGTTCGGAAGGATTTCAAATCCATTCTGAGGAAATACCGATACGTGGACGGCTGGTTCTGGTGCCGGTACGGCGTCAACCCGTACCAGGGCTGCCAGCACGCATGCACGTACTGCGACTCCAGGAGCCACAAGTATCACCTCCAGCCGGATTTCGACCGGACCATCGTCATCAAGAACGAGCCGGACAGGATGCTCGACCGGCGCCTGTCGCGGGCAAGAACCCTGCTCCCGGACGTGGTGGCAATGTCGGGGGCCTCCGATCCGTATCATCCCGCCGAGCTGGAATACAGGAACACCAGAGGCTGCCTTTCCGTCCTTCTGAAGCACGGCTATCCCGTTCACGTTCTGACGAAATCCGACAATGTGCTGGATGATGCGGATCTCCTTTCCCGTATAGGCGAGAAGACCTGGTGCACCGTGTCACTTACGGTCACAACCACCGATGACGAGATGGCTGCCTTCCTCGAACCGGGAGCCCCCTCACCGGCACGCCGACTCGATACCATACGACGGTTAAAGGAGACAGGGAACATACAGGCGGGGGTGAACCTGATACCCGTGGTTCCCTTCCTGGCGGATTCAAGGGAGATGCTGGAGGGAGTGGTTAGGGGGGCCCGCGAGGCGGGAGCGGATTACATACTGTTCGGAGGGGGCATGACCATGAGGGACCGGCAGGCCAACTGGTTCCTCGGGAGGCTCGGGGAGGAGTTTCCGGAGATGGTGGAAAGATACCTCGAGCTGTACGAAGCGAGCCGGGGGGAGGAGGGATACCAGGGTCGCTACGCCCCTCCGTCCAGCTACACGAGGAGGATAAACGAGACATTGTTCGAGCTGTGCGGGAAATACGGGATCGTATGGAGGATCAAGAGGTACATACCGGGGGATTTCAGAAGGGAGAACTATATCATCGCAGAGGAACTGCTGAACGAGGCGTACGAGGCGCAATATACTGGAAAAAATTGGAAAACCATCTTCTGGGCGGGGCAGAACATCAACGAGCTGAAGGAGCCCATACGAGCTGTGGCGAGGAAGGGAGAGCTGGGAAAGATACGGAATGTGGACTGGCAGCTGGAGGAAAGGATAAATCGAAAGCTGGAGGAGATGAAGGGAGACGACCTATTTAGCTTCGGATAGGGACGGATAATACGGCTGGGGTTCAGCACCATTTCATAGCATCAGAGAACGCGGATACCATCAAGACGGTGTTCGATTTCGAGCTGGACTGGCGGTGAGCGGGCGTTTTATCCGCTTTCACGAACATTTGTTCACTCACGCTACCGGCATATGTCAACTCATGCCACGGCCCATTTTTTTCATTGCATCCATCGTCAAATGTCCTCCATTAACGACTGGATACATGTTCTTTTTCATACAACGTGTCACGGCTCAGACCGCATTCTACTTTCACTCACCCCTCCCCACGGTTCACCTTTATATGCCACCCGAACATTTGTTCACTCCACTGGGGGACATCCGTTACCCCGTGTGTACTCCAAACAACACAACGGAAGCCATAAAATGAACAAATGTTACCGAAAGCAAAAGAACAGAGAATATAATAAATTAGTCAAGCTCATCGACCGAAAACTGAAGGACCACATCTCCAGAGCAGAATCAAAAATTCTCCTTCACGTCCTTATTCACATGTTCGACGGCTTCGCCCGCCAGCAGCATTTAGTAAACGAACAAATGTCCCAAAGATACCACTGGGGCAACAAGCGCACCGCCCAGGTCCTCAAGACCCTCGCCGAGATAGGCGTAATCCACCGCACGCGCTGCGAGGCCGACAACTGGACTCTCTTCTTTCTGGTACGCGGGTTCCTGAAAATGTGTCGTGAAAGGATCGAGCGAGCCGTTCTGATGATAAGAGAGAGACTTCTTCGTTGCGCTTTCGCAGTGCCATTCCGGAGGCATGTCCGGCGGGCCCGGTCCGTGACATGACTGAAACCGGGGGTAGGGCGCCCGGCAGCAGTGGCGATGATGTCATCGGTGTTTTAGCGCGGGCTTATATCCAAAGGTTATACGGTTTCTGCAAATCCAAGGGAAAAGGATATATTTCTTGAAATGGATATGTTAGTAGGAATGACAATGCCTTCAGAAGGAGTTGTCAGGACAGCTACTACATTCGCTGAGAAAGGGATTCGCTTGCATATTGATGACGGAGCGATGGACGGAGGCGGTGAAACCTCATTCGAGGCACTTCCCGGACTTCCAATAATGGACGCGACTCGGGAGGGAATCTTTACTTATTGTTATTTGATACATACAGATTTTGGACCCGATGAATCGTATTATCTTCCCTATATCGGTGAAATCGATGATAATTCTTTCACGATGTGTGATGATATGTGGAATGATTATGCTTTTTCATATATTTTTTCAAGAGGTATCATAATCCACATTTACTGTACAAAGGATTCAGATCAGGATGATTTGAATATCATCGGCGAACAATATTATGGAACCTCCGATGATATCACCGATGTGGACATTGATTGTCTTCCTGATGGCATTCCAGAAAGTACTGACGGAGGGCAATTGGCTTGGATAATATGGAGTCAAGAACAAGCTGCGGCAAGGGGTCAAGAGCATACATTCATATATACCCACGCCAATTTTTGCGGACACGATGACGACGAAGAGGATGGTCATTTCTCTCACGATCAGAACGACGGTGACTTCGTGGAATGGGCTAATGGGTTGGGTAATAATCCGGTGGAGGCAACGTTTCATGGACATACGCATTTGCCGTGGATATTTGGACCGAGTGTAACTAAAAATAACCATGATGGGGATGATGTTATGTGGGAAAATGACGAGTGGAACGGTCATTGGAAATGGAATGACTTTGTTTTTGATGGAACTACAACCTGGTATGTCGAGTGTGATTCATTGAAGGATGGTGGTTAAAGTTGAGAAAGGGATTAATGACCATTCTTATAATCTTGATATTGATTATTTTTAATTTAGGATGTATTGATAATAATTTTAACACCTCTGATAATTATTTTTCGGCTTTAGAATTGATAGATAATGCAACAACCAAATTAATTGAATATGATTTTATTGGAGATTTCCAAATCATTCTAATTCACCTTTATTATGAGGAAAAAGAGGGGAGATACAGTGGAGGTAAAATTGCGTTTATTAACATTTTAGATTCATATGATAATATGACATATATTATGTTATATTACGAAGATGGAAAATTTAAAAGCGACAATATTTTTCAGAATCCATATAATGAAGAACGAGATCCTATAATTAATATTTCCAAGATTAAACTGGATAGTGATGAGGCTTATAATATTGCTGTCAAGGAATCCAAAATCAAATCATTCATCAAGGATAATAATGCTTATGAAGATGGCATAAATGTATATTCGGATTCAGATGATGGAACCGTGTATTATTCCTTGAGCTGGGCATATGAATCAGGTAGTGAAGAAGAGCCGGGTATTGCAATATACATTGATGCAAGCACTGGTGAAGTATTGAAGATATTTAATACATGATGATTAATTTGCCCCCTTCCCCCCTGCGCATTCGCTAAATGTCTCCGATCGAGCGGCCTTGGATCCGAAGACAGGGGGGAATTCCCAACGAGCGTACAGATTTCAGTGGAGGGTTCTCGCAGAATCAGAGGATTCTGCTGAATCCTCGGCAAGTATGTCTGCGGATGTTGCGGAACGGGGGAAATGAATGATAGCGAGGGGAACCCGCAGGGGGGCACTAATCAGGAATGATGAAATCCTCAAAGTACTTCCTCATTCCCTCCACGTCAGGAAGCATCTCCGTTCATCCCCTAAGCACCGTCATATGGACAATGACGGGGAGGATTGTGGAGGTGTCCCGATGAGCACCCCCGTTATTGGATACGTAATCCGACCCACCTCCCGATTCTCGTAAATTTCTCAATTATTCTCCCCAAACATCACCGAAACCCAACCCTTCCAACCTATCATCTCCCATACTCCCACCCTCGACAAATCCGACAAATGTCCCCCTCTGACCCTCCCGCGCTCGACGGGGTACAACATACCACCACCGGCACCAACATCCCCTAGCGACAAAACTCACCGACCCGATCTCTCCCCCTTTCCAAACTTCGTGAGTTACACCCTCGTTCCTTTACCATTTCCGGGAGTTCGATCGGATACGAACTTCGTGAGTTGGCTCCCGATTTTCGTAACCCGAAATCGTTACGAGATCCGACCGGATTGCCCTCGTTGCCATTACCGGCTCGCCCTCGTCTCGCACGAGGTCCGCAGGGGACAACGAATCCCTCCTACCCAAGAGGGGCAGTCCACCGAAATTGTCTGCAAAACACCAAACCAGACCCATCACAATCCCAATAATAATTTATACCTCCCTGCATCTTATCCCGTCATGAAGGACCAGTCGAAGGCGTATATCTTTGCCCTGGCTGCCGTGCTGCTCTGGTCCACCGTGGCCACCGTCTTCAAGATATCCCTGCGGTATGTCGATCATATCGGGCTTCTGTTCTTCGCATCCACCGTGTCCGCGCTGGTCCTGTTCATAATGATCCTGGTCCGGAGAAAGACACATCTCTTTCGGACCTACACCGGAAAGGACTACATGCGCTCCGCCCTCCTGGGCTTTCTGAATCCCTTTCTGTACTACATCGTTCTCTTCAAGGCCTACGACATACTCCTGGCGCAAGAGGCGCAGACGCTCAATTACGTATGGCCCCTCACCCTGGTGCTTCTCTCCATACCCATACTGAAGCAGAAGATCGAGAAGAAGGATATCCTGGCGGTGCTCATAAGCTTCCTTGGCGTGCTGCTCATTGGGACCCGGGGCAGCATCTCCGGGATGCCGGATCCACTGGGGGTGAGCCTGGCCCTCGGCTCCTCCATGGTCTGGGCCCTGTTCTGGATATACAATATGAAGGATAAGCGCGACGCCGTGGCTAAGCTATTTCTCAACTTCATCGCCGGTTCCGTGTTCTCGCTGCTGGCCCTTCTGATGTTTTCCCGGGACCAGTACCTGGATGTCAGCGGGCTTCTTGCAGTCTCCTACGTCGGTATCTTCGAGATGGGCATAACCTTCGTACTGTGGCTCAACGCTCTGAGATTCTCGGAGAACACCGCAAAGGTTGGGAACCTGATCTATCTGTCCCCGTTCATATCCTTCATACTCCTGTATACGGTGCTCCACGAGAAGATAATGCTGACCACCGTGATCGGCCTGGGGCTCATAATCGGCGGGATACTGTTCCAGAAATATTCGTTTTCAAAAGGAAATAAGAAGGACGAAGAAGTTATTGGGGAGAATGGGGATGACCCGGCATAGGCCGCGGGCTCTGGAGGTTCGGGAACGGAGGAATGGACCGGGGCCTATCCCACCACAAGCTCATACTGCCAAATTACCGAGGGATGCCACACATGCTCAAATGGATAATCGACAATCCGGAAGCCATCCACTATTTTTCGGACAAGAACATCCACGAGCTGCTGCGGAAGGCCAAAATGGTGTTCAAGGACGAACCCCGCCTGGTCAGCATACCGCCGGGGAACATACTCGTCGCCGGGGATACTCACGGGAATTTCGAGGCCACGCGGCGGATCGTCAACATATTCCTTTCAGGGCCGGGCGGCGGGGCCCCCTATGACAGGATAGTGTTCCTGGGAGACTACGTGGACCGCGGTGCGGAGCAGATAGACAATATAAATTACCTGCTGGCCCTGAAGCTACTGCTCCCTAGCAGGGTAATACTTCTCAGGGGCAATCACGAGGACGCGGAGACGAACACGAAGGACGGATTTCTGGCCAAGATAATCGGGCGGTTCGGTGCGGACCTTTCCATCCACGAGCATTACAACCGGATATTCTCTCTGATGCCCGTTGCAGCCCTGACCTGGTCCGGCCATTTCCTCGTCCACGGGGGCATCCCGGAGGGATTGTGGTCCCTTCGGCAGATACACAACATGCCCCGGGAAGCTGCGGTGAAGACCAACCAGCTGCTCCTCGAGCTGCTGTGGAACGACCCGTCGGAGAGGGCGGACCGGTTCGGGCGCAGCCATCGCGGAAAGGAGATGAAGACCTTCGGCGAGAAGGTGCTGAAGCGATTCCTCAAGATGGGCGTGGACCTCGGCATGTTCGAGCAGAACAGGATCGACCTGAGGGCGGGACCCAGGGAGCAGTGGAGGACCGCAGAGCCGGTCTATTCGGATGACCGTACCATAGGTGGAAGGGGCAAGCTCACCATGTTCATCCGGTCCCATGAGTACTGGCACAAGGGTTATCGGTACTTCTTCGACGGAAAGCTTCTTTCCATATTCTCGTCCCCGGGATACCTCGATCGGGACAACTCGGGGTCCCTGGCATCCATCGACAGGGAAGGGAACGTGAGCGTCATTACGATCTGACCGTTTGCCCGGGGAGGTCCGGACCGTCATTTCCCGCGGAAATGCTCATAGCCATAATATGCACACTAAACAATACGATAACAATTAATAAAAGCCCCGAAATCTTTCCGGGGTAACACGTTGTTTTTCCGGTGAAGACGAGGCTTGCTGGCCCGTCTTCCTGGTAAAGTCGAGCCAGGAGGGCTCGGCTTTACACGATATGACCCACTGCCGAAGGAGACGGGAACATGGAGAAGGAAGATATACTTATCGAGGCCCGGGAACTGATCGCCGGGAAGGATTTTGAAGGTGCCATCGAAATACTTGAAGAGATACTGGCCGAAGGAGTGGACATGGATGCACTCGAACTGAAGGGTGATGCGTACCGACTCTCGGGGGAACCAAAGGAGGCCATGAAATGCTACGACAGGGCGCTCGTTATCAACCTTCAGCATAAGTCGATATGGAAGAGCAAGGGCATTGCCCTTCTGGCCGTAGGCAGGTCGGACGAGGCAAGACGCTCCTTCGACAAGGCCGTGAATATCGATCCCGAATACACGGAGGGATGGCTGCACCGGGGGAGGATGGGCATGAAGGTGCATGACTGGGAAATGGCGCTGGAATCCTTCGAGAAGGTGTGCGAGCTGGCCCCGGAGAGCGCCGTGGGGTGGTACAACAGGGCCAATGCCCTTATAACCGGCTTCGGAAGGATGGACGAGGCCATAGAGAGCTACAGGAAGTCCATCGACCTTGATCCCGGGTCGGACGAGTACAGGTTCGGCCTGGGCGTAGCATACCGCAGCATGGGGAGGACGGAGGAAGCAATGGAAAGTTTCGAGCAGGTCCTTTCCATAGATCCCGATCATGTACTGGCAAGAAAATACCTCGAAGGTGGGGAAGAGGACGGGGAGGTTCCACCGCCGCCCGTGGAAGATGAGAGCGAGGGGGAGCCCGGCGGGGAAGCCGTAGAGGACGAGGAAGAAGAAGGGGACGACGATTGGCTGGGTGATGACGGTGAAAAGGAGGATGCAGACGAGGGCAGTGAAGAGGACGAGGAAGAAGAAGCGGATGACGATTGGTTGGGTGATGATGAGGAGGACGAGGATGAGGATAATGGAGAGGACGAGGATGAAGAGGAAGACGAATGGGCCGTAGATTACGATACGCCGGTGGGTGCCAGCGACGAGGAGGGTTTTTTCACGGAATGGACCGACTTCGAAGGAGGGTGGGACCTGCCACCTCCGCCGGATGACGAG
>CAYRFL010000068.1:0-21281 GCA_964423515.1 uncultured archaeon | reverse complement strand
TCGAGAGGGGCTCGTTCCCTCCAGTACGGCCGTGTGCCCATGTGACGTTCACGCTCTGGACGTCTATATTGTCGGCTACGGACAGGTCGAAGGTGAATGCATCGCCGGTGGTGCCCGCATCCGGGCTGTCATCGCTCTGGAGGGTGGGATCGTCGTTGTCAGTAACGGTTATCGACTGTATCGGCTGCCTGAAATGATTGCCGGACGTATCGTTCACCTGTACTGAGTAGGCAAGAGCAACCAGGCTGTCATCGAGTGTTATGGTCAGGCTCCACGTCCCGTCCCCGTCGTTCGAGAGGGGCTCGTTCCCGCTCAATGCGCCGTGCGCCCATGTGACGTTGACGCCGTCCACTTCCACATCGTCCGATACAGTAACGTCGAAGGTGAACGCGTCCCCGGTGGTGCCCGCGTCGGGGCTGTCGTCCGAATCCAGGGTCGGATCCACCGCATCGAGCACCGTCACCGTCTGCAGCGTCTGCCGCAACACGTTGTCCGACGAATCGTTGACCTGAACCGAATAGGTCATATCGGAAATGCTCAGATCGAGATTGATGGTGAGGCTCCACGTGCCGTCGCCGTCATCCGTCAAGGCCTCGTTTCCCCCCTGGGAATCATGGGACCATGAAACGTTTACGCTCCCCACCTCAACGTTGTCCGATGCGCTCACATCGAAGGTGAACGCTGCTCCGGCATTGCCGGAGTCGGGACTATCATCGCTGTCCAGCGTCGGATCGTCGTTATCGGAAACGCTGACGGTCTGCTCCGCACCCTTGACGATGTTATCGGACGTATCGTTGAACCAGATGTAATACGTCATATCTCCAAGATCGTTGGCGAGCACGATGGTGAGGCTCCAGGTACCGTCGCCGTCATCGGTCATGGAATCGTTACCCGAGAGGGCTCCATGTGTCCAGTTGGTATATGCCTTATCGACGTCGATATTATCCGAAATGGTGACGTCGAACACATAATTATCGCCGGTTGTCCCGGTATCGGGACTGTCGTCCGAATCCAGCGTCGGCTCGTCGTTGTCGGTCACGTTGGCGGAGCGTTCATCGCTCACGTTCCAGTTGTTATGCGTGTCGTTGACGAGCACGGTATAGTTGAGTAACTGCAGGCTGTGGTCCAGCACCGCCGGGCCGCTCCAGTTGCCGCTGTCCTCCGACAGGGAAACATTGCCCAGAAGGCCGCCGTGAGACCAGTTGATGTAAACCGAATCCACGTCGATGTCGTCAAGGCCCCCTATGATGAACTGGAACGCATCGCCTGTGGTGCCGGTGTCCGAACTGTTGTCGAAAAAGACCAGAAGCTCTGCCTGATAGGGAAGCCTGTCGTGCTTCGTCACGGTGACGGTGATGTTTTTCGAGGGCGCCGCCGCCAGAATGACGTCCGCAAATCCCCCGCTGACGCTGCCCCTGCCGATGATCTCACCGCCGCTCTCGAGAGATACGAATGCCCCGTCCTCGCTGACGTTCACCCGCACCGATGTCGCGTTCTCGTCGATCATCTCCGGATGCGAAACCGAAAGGGCAGTGGGTTTCGAGGTCCAAAGCTCCATGTGGGGATCCCCGAAGACGTGGAATAGCTCGAACTCGAGCTGTTCGATGCCCCAGGGGTCGCCCCAGGTGGCGGCCATGTAGCTCTTCCCGTAATCCATTATCTCGCCTATGTGATAAAAGGCGGTCGACGTCCCGACCCCCGCGTCGAAGTCGGGGAAGACCGCATCGTAAAAGCCCCTGGCCATGTAATCGTTGTGGCCGCTGTAGCTCACCCGGGTGGCCCCGATGCAGTTCGCGGCTCCCCCGTTCTCCTTCCTGACGAATACCTCGCAGAAGCTCTCCGTGGTGGTTCCGGCGTCGCCGTCGGTCTCGTGGTCGAACCATCCCGTCTGGCAGTTGATGCTGTAGACCACCGGCTGAAGGTCGCCGTTACTGAGGGCATTTATATCGCCCGTGTCGAAATGGGGGTCTCCCCATCCCCAACGCGCACCGTGATCCCTGTGATTCAGTATGAACACGCCGTCGTTCACGGAGTTTGTCACCTCCGCCGTCCCGTCGTCCCATCCGAAACCGTTGGCCCGGAGGAGTTCAGCGGGAAGCGCCTCGCCGTTCGCATATGAACCATCGTTGTAATGAGTGGGGGTTGCACCCCCCTCGGCGCAGTATATCCGCTCCACGTTCTTTCCGATGGACATGAGGTAGTCCCTTATCTCCTCCGAGGTGAGGATGAACCGGCGATCCTCGTATCCGTCCTTCGTCCCGGAATAGGGTGCCCCGTCCTGGAAATACCCTGCCATGCTGGCGTTGGTGTAATAGTGGTCCTCGGTGGGCGGATTTTTTTCGTAATTTATGGCCTTCCCAACCAGAAGCTCGGCCTGGGCGAGGTCGTCAACGGGCATCCTCCCGATGTGGATGTCCGAGTAATAATCCGCGCCGCTCAGGGTGGTGTACCAGTGGTCCGAGCCGGTGAGGGTGCCGTGATAGGGGTGCGTGTACTCGTAATTGGTTGGAATGTGATCGGCATCGCCCAGGAGCAGAACGTACGAGGGGCGTACGGTCCAGTTATCGTATGCATCCTCCAGGTAGAGCCTTATGTCCTCGGCGGTGTTCCCGGTCTCGGTGGTGTTTACGATGGTGGTGATTATGCCCCGTTCCGTCTTCCACTGTCTAAGGGGTACCGCAGCGCTCTCGAGGCCCGGGTCCGCTATTATCAGGTACTCGGCCCCTTCCGCATCCGCGGGAAGGTCCGTCGGATCCTTCACAGCACCTCTCCTCTCATCTCCGTTTACGAACAGATCCTTGTACTCGGTCCAGTCGGAGAATATGCTTCGATAGAGAGGCTCGAAAGCCGGTTCGACGGGAGTGCAGGTGCCACCGGAGCGCGTGGCTCCGGTCCCCGCCTTCCAGGAGAGACGCAGCGTGATGCTGTCCAACACCTCGATTCCGCGGAATCCCGGTGATACACTAACGGGATTTACGTTCAACCTTACGAAATCCACGTCCCTGAGCTTTCCGTTCTGAGATATCTCGACCATCCCTTCCGGGTACGGTTCCGGTGAATCATACCAAACAGAATCGACGGTGAATCGTTCCGGGATTCCAATACCGGAGTCTATGAGGGGAGGCTGAAGCGGATATATGTCATTCGTGCGAATCCTGTGGGATTCCGAGGCAATAACATCGATATCGATGTCCTGTGTGGGAACCGCGAGTGTAAGTAATAACGCGGGGAGCTCCGGTCGTCCCACATTGCCGGTCAGGGAGGATCCCGGTATGCAGACCCTCGTGTAGACCTTGCCATCAGCCGTTACATCGTTCTTGGATACATTCCCGGGTATGACCGTCAGCTCGAGATGGCTCGCACCCATGGAATCGATGCTCATACGATATCCGGGACCTTCCCGGAACTCTCCGTAATCCCCGGAACCATGCACCAGGTTCGATGGGTTCGCGGTCTCGAAATCCTCGTCGCGAATGTCACCCCGAAATACGGATCGACGTTCCTCGCTCCTGTAGACGAACAGGGAGCAGGGGAGCACCATGAACAGGATGATGATCAGGCATGAAAGACGCAAATAACCATTGTGCAACATATCTAACCCCTCTTTCTATCAGCAGGCATGAACCGTACTGCTAATATGGAGGAATTGATTTAAAAACCTATCATGGTCTTTTTCGGAAGGCTGGAATCGGAGGGAACGCCATCAAAGATACTATCAACGTAACTATCAACGATACTATCAATGATAAGATAACCACAAAATGGCTTTTAATCCGTGAAAAGGTTTTCTTTTTTCTCGATATCGGTCCAACATAATGAAGAGGGCAGGTAGCGGCGTATTGCGATAGAAATATTTAACTATCTAATTTTTCATTCCAAGCCCCTCGCACGGATTAAATAATCCCTCTCTTTCATCAAACAACAAATAGAGACGTGATAAACATGGTACAACTCCATGAACTGATTTTTCGCGATGCGCATCAATCCATGCTGGCAACTCGCATGCGTACTGAAGATATGCTGCCTATAGCGGAGACCATCGACCAGATAGGTTTTTTCTCGTTCGAGGTATGGGGAGGGGCCACCTTCGACGTGCCCATACGGTATCTGAACGAGGATCCCTGGGTTCGCATCAACAAGCTGAAAGAGGCCATGCCGAACACTCCCATGCAGATGCTCGAGCGGGCCATGAACATCGTGGCCTACTGGAACTTTCCAGACGACATCGTCCGGAACTTCATCCGGCTCGCAAAGCGGAACGGCGTGGACAATTTCAGGATATTCGACGCCCTCAACGACCTGCGCAACATGAAGGTCCCCATCGAGGCCGTGAAGGAGAACGGGGGCCACGCCCAGGGCTGCCTCAGCTACACCATATCCCCGGTACACACCACGGAATACTACATAGAGGAGTTCAAGAAGCTGGAGAGAATGGGCTGCGATACGCTCTGTATCAAGGACATGGCGGGGATGATATCACCGAGAAGGGCCTTCGATATAGTGAAGGGCTGCAAGGAGGGGGGGATAAAGGCCCCCATCGACCTCCACTCCCACTGCACCAGCGGCATGACCGGCATGGCCTACATGTGGGCCTGCGACGCCGGCGTGGACATTCTCGATACTGCGATGTCTCCGATATCCGGAGGTACTGCGGGACCCCCCACCGAGAGCGTGGTGGCGGCGCTTCGCGACACTCCGTATGATACCGGCTACGACATGGATCTCCTGATCAAGTGCAGAAAATACTTCCTCAAGGTGTGGGACAAGTACAGGCATCTCCATCGGATCAACGCCTTGAAGGTTGACCCCGAGGTGACGGTACACCAGATACCGGGTGGAATGCTTTCAAATCTTATCTTCCAGCTGGAGGAACAGGGTGCGGGAGACAAGTATTTTCAGGTGCTGGATGAGACCGCCAGGGTACGTAAAGAAATGGGATACCCGCCGTTGGTCACGCCCACCAGCCAGGTTGTGGGTGTGCAGGCGGTGATGAACGTCATCTTCGGCCGCTACAAGAAGATACCGAAGGAGACCAAGGATTACTGCATGGGCCTCTACGGAAAGCCACCCGCTCCCATAGACGAGAACATAATGGAGATAGTGCTGGGAAAGAACTGGCGCGACGAGGTGATAGAGTGCAGGCCGGCAGATCTCAAGGAGCCTATGTGGAAGAAGAGGAAGGAGGAGCTCGACGCCGCGGACGTGACCGTTAACAAGGAGGAGGATTACATGACCTACGCCATATACCCGCAGGTCGGATTGAAATTCCTGAAGGGCGAGGCGATACCCGAATTCACGTCGGACCAGCTCCCGCTGCCCATGGACCACAAGATGACCCGGTCCATGGTAGCTGCCATGTTCCCCGGAGTCAACGACATCTGGTTGGAGACGGAGGCCCCGGAGGCGAGGAAGGTGGGCGGACCGGCGCCGATACCCACCGAGTTCGACGTGGAGGTGGACGGCGAGATCTTCGATGTCAAGATCAATCCGAAGGGTGGCTACATCATCGCCGAGGGGGGGGCTGCTCCTGCCGCGGCAAAGCCCAAGGATGTCGAAGGTGGGATGAAGGCCGCCATGCAGGGAACCATACTGAAGGTGCTCGTGAAGTCAGGGGATGAGATAGACGAGGGGGACACGGTGGCGGTGATCGAGGCCATGAAGATGGAGCAGGAAATACACGCGACCCATGGTGGCACCGTCAAGGAGATATTCGTGGAGGAGGGGGACAGCGTAGGGCCCAATGACATCATTGTGCAGATACTCTAGCTCCCGGGAGGCGTTTTAAGATGTTAGGCAAGGTCATGATCGCCAACAGGGGCGAGATCGCGATACGCATTATGAGAGCCTGCAGGGAACTGGGCATACCCACCGTGGCGGTTTATTCCGATGCGGACCGGGACGCCCTGTTCGCGAGATACGCCGATGAGAAGTACAACATCGGCAAGGGTCCGGCATCCATGAGCTACCTGAAGAAGGACAAGCTGATCGAGGTGGCCCTGGACAGCGGCGTGGAAGGGATACATCCCGGATACGGTTTCCTGGCGGAGAACGCCGAGTTCGCCCGCATGTGCAGGGACAACAACATCGAGTTCATAGGGCCCCCCGTGGAGGCCATGGAGCTCATGTGCAGCAAGATAGATTCGAAGAGGTCCATGAAGGCCGCCGGAGTGCACGTTGTGCCGGGGGTGTCGGAGGCCATAAGCGATCACGAGAGGGCAAAGGACATCGCGCACGAAATAGGATACCCGGTGATGCTCAAGGCCAGCGCGGGTGGAGGAGGCATAGGTATACAGATGGTTGAGAACGAGGCGGAGATGGAGCATACGCTTGAATCGGTAAGGCGTCTCGCCAAGAACTCCTTCGGGGACGATGCCGTCTTCATCGAGAAATTCATACCCGATCCGCGGCACATAGAGTTCCAGGTCATCGGCGACAAGAAAGGCCATATGATACATGTCTGCGAGAGGGAATGCTCGGTGCAGAGAAGACACCAGAAGCTGGTGGAGGAGACGCCCTCGTGCGCCCTTGACGAGGACCTCAGGGCGGAGATGGGCGAGCAGGCGGTGCTGGTGGCGAACACGGCGGGATACTACAATGCAGGAACCTGCGAGTTCATGTTCAGGGACGGGGACTACTATTTTCTGGAGATGAACACACGCCTTCAGGTTGAGCATCCCATTACGGAGATGATAACGGGTGTGGACCTGGCCCGGGAGCAGCTGCGGGTGGCCTCCGGCTTCGAGCTGGAGTACTGCCAGGACGACATCAGGCCACGCGGTCACGCCATAGAGTGCAGGATAAACGCCGAGGACCCCCTGAACAACTTCAACCCGGCCCCGGGGAAGATAACGCGATACGCGGAGCCGTCGGGACCCGGTGTCAGGATAGATTCGGGGGTTTACCAGGGCTTCACCATACCGCCGTTCTACGACTCCATGATCGCCAAGCTCATCGTGTGGGCCGAGGACCGGCCACGGGCCATCGAGAGGACGAAGAGGGCCCTGTGGGAGATGCAGGTATTCGGTGTCAAGCACAACATACCCTTCCACGAGGTCGTCATGAACGACCCGGTGTTCCGCGCCGGAGACTACGATACCTCCTATATACCCCGATACAAGATACTCGACAAGGTGGTGGACTACGTGGCGGCCCAGAAGGCCGCCCGTGGGAGCTCCAAGATTGCGGCGGCCGTGGCTGGTGTCGGAGCCTATGTGAACGCATTCGCGGGGCAGCAGTAGGAAAGGTTCACCGCCCTGATGGCGATCATCCATTTGATCCCCTTCTCCATACTCCCATTTTTTGAAAGATAATTTTCTTCTCATATCGTGGACGCCTGCCCTTCGACATCCACACCAAACATTATGAAGTACAGGATCTTTGTCGAATCTTGTGCCAATCTGAATATATAGGCTGTCAATTATTATTCTCAAGAACATCTTCTGTCAATACATGCCCGGCCGATCCCTGTCGAAAGGCCGGTTGATCCCCGATTCACCGCCATGTGAGAATGCCCGGGACCGGCATATATTTGGAAAGCACCGAATCAGGTTTGGGTGCGTTGAAAACGGACGATGCGGACAATACTATCGGATCAGTCCTTTCTAGAATGAGATAGGGGCATGTAGATGGAGGGAATACCGGAACGGAGGAAAGAGAATGGATGAAGATAATAATGAAGTTATGAACGATCTCTCGGTCCTGTCCCTCGTGCAGACACCGATTGTTATGATCGGAAATGACTGGGAGATCGAATTCGTGAATGATTACGGACTTGCCCTCCTGGGAGCGGAACTCGAGGAAGTAAAGGGAAAGAAATGTTACGACCTCATTCGCACGGGGCACTGCCAAACCTCGGATTGCGCCTGCCGCAGGGCTATGCAGTCGGGAAAACCGATGACCTCGGAGACACGGAGCGAAGGGCTTGGGGCCATGTGCATAAAGTATTTTGCCACTCCCCTTCTCGGTACCAATGGCGAGGTAAAGGGTTGTGTGGAGACCATCATAGATATCACGGAATTGAAGCGCAGGGAGGAGATAATAACCCAGCAGACACAGGAGATAATGGAACTCTCCACCCCGGTTATCCAGGTATGGAAAGGCGTGGTCGCAGCTCCTCTCATAGGTACGCTGGACAGTCATCGGACCCAGCAGTTCATGGAGCGCCTTCTGGAAAGGATAGTCCAGACCAATTCGGAGGTGGCCCTGGTGGATATAACCGGGGTGCCCACCATAGATACTCAAACGGCGCAGCACATCATCGAGACCATTACGGCGGTGAGGCTTCTGGGCGCAGACGTAATACTCACGGGCGTCCGTCCGGCCATAGCCCAGACACTGGTCCATCTCGGAATTGACCTCTCGAACATCATAACTCGGTCATCTCTCTCTGCGGGACTCAAGGTGGCAATGCATCTGCTGGACCTGAAGATAGTGCCCAGAGGCGAGGATAATAAGGCCCGGTGAAGCTCGTGTCGCAGGAGAGCATATCTGTAATCAAGATGGGAAATATACTCATGGTGACGGTCCCACCGGATCCCGACGACCCCACCGTCACAGCGCTGCAGGAGCGCATATTGGCCTCCATGCAGAGATACCAGTCCAAAGGATTAATTCTGGACATATCCACCGTTGATACAATGGACTCCTTCTTCGCCCGGGTGGTGGCGGAAACGGTTCAGATGGTGGGTCTGATGGGAGGAAGGACAGTCATCGCCGGCATGAGACCGGCCGTGGCCATAACCACGACACAGCTCGGATTGACGCTGGGCAAAGCCATTACCGCTCTAGACGTTGACCGGGCATTAAGGAGGCTTCACGATACGGAGGTTGCGGATATATGACATTCGACCATACCGAGTCCAATGAGATCCCCATCGAGGTGGAGAGCGACATCATTGTCGCCCGGAAGGTGGTCAGGGACCTTACCAAAGAACTTGGTTTCGGGGTGACAGACGTCACCCGCATAGTGACTGCGGCCTCCGAGCTGGCCAGGAACATCTATCGATTCGCAGGCAGTGGTGTTATGACCTCCAGGTTCGTCGGAACCGGGGACCGGTTAGGCATCGAGCTCGTATTCGATGACCGCGGGCCGGGTATAACCGATCTCGAGGAGGCCATGGAGGTGGGTTTCACCAGCGGGGGTGGACTGGGCATGGGCCTTCCGGGTGCCAAGCGACTGATGGACGAGATGGAGATACACTCCACGATGGGGAGAGGAACCACGGTCACAATACGGAAATGGAGAAGGAGGTAGAACGAATGGATGAGGTTCGGGTCCTTATCTCTCACAGAAGCCATGTGATCGCTGTCAAGTGGAAGATAATGGAACTGGCATCGGAGATAGGATTCCCCGAAACGACATGCGAGGAACTCGGTCTTGTGGTCGTGGAGCTGGCAACCAACGTTCTTGAACACGGCGGCGGGGGAAGTATCATCATCGATCCCATCGGATCGGATGGTAACAGGGGGATCCGACTTACCGCCGAGGACCATGGACCGGGTATCAGGGACCTGGAACTTATGATGACAGACGGCTGCTCGACACGCGGCGGCCTGGGATACGGGCTCGGGACCGTGAATCGTCTCATGGACGACATGGATATCGTCACGACACCCGAAAGGTCCAGAGGAACGCAGGTCTCTGCCCGAAGATGGTTGAGGGAGGCGGCCCAAAATCCCGGGGAGTGTCCTCTGGATATCGGAGCGTCGACCAGGCCCCATCCCAGATGGCCACAGAACGGCGACGCATTCGTCATCAGGAAATGGAACACCAGCGTTCTGGTTGGCGTAATAGACGGCCTGGGACACGGCAGGTACGCACACAAGGCATCCCGGACAGCCCTGAGTTACATTGAAAAACACTATGACCAACCTCTGGACAGCGTATTTCGTGGAGTGGGAAGGGCATGCAGAGCCACGAGAGGCGTGGTCATGGCCCTTGCGAGGTTCGACTGGAAGCAGAACAGAATGAGCTTTGCCTCCATCGGCAATATTGAAGCCAGGATCATGGAAAATAAGAACAAGATCAGGTTCATTACGAGAAGGGGGATAATAGGTGTGAATGCCCCCGGGCCCGTGGTAACGACGCACGAATGGGATCCCGTTCATGTGTTCGTACTCTTTTCGGATGGAATCGTATCGCACTGGAAGTGGGAGGATTTTCCCGGGATCGCCTCGAAGACAGCAACCGTCGTGGCAGGGGAGTTGCTCCACGGGCTGGCCAGGGAGAACGATGATGCCACCGTTCTGGTGGTGAAGGGGGCGGCCCCGTGAATCGTGATGAGCTCCTGGAGAGTATCGACCAAAAGGAGAGCATGATACGGCTTCTACAGAGGGAGATCGACGAGACCAACGAGGGCCTCATCGCCCTCAATCTCGAACTGGAAGGACAGATAGAGGAGCGGAGGAAGGCTGAGAAGGAACTGGAGCGGCACCGGGATTATCTGGAGGATATGGTGAAGGAGCGAACCGCGGAACTTGCGGCGGCGAACGAGAAACTGAAGGACGAGATAGGCGTCCGGAGACAGGTGGAAAAGAAGATAATGGCGCAGCTGAGGGAAAAGGAGATACTCCTTCGGGAGGTCCACCACCGTGTAAAGAATAACATGCAGATCATAGAGAGCCTGTTCAAGCTGCAGTCGAGGCACGTTGACGACGAGAAGGTTCGGGAGATACTCGGCGATGCCGGGAACAGGATAAGGACCATGGCGCTCATACACGAGAAACTGTACCGGTCGACGGACCTCGCGGAGATAGAGATCAAGGATTATATCGGCTTGCTTGTCAAGGGACTTTACCAGGCATATCGGGTGGATCCGGAAAGGATACGACCGATTATTGAATGCGAGGATGTGACGCTGGACATCAACACGGCGATACCGTTCGGCCTCATCATCAACGAGATCATGACGAATACGATAAAACATGCTTTTCCGGGAGACAGAAGGGGAGATATGCGACTTTATATCGGGGAAACCGAAACCGGAGAATACACGGCGACCATCTCCGACAACGGTATTGGAATCGCGGAGGACATCGATCCAGCAACGACGGGTTCCCTCGGACTGCATCTCATCGATATACTGATAAGGGACCAGCTGGGCGGAGAATACCAGATAGCCAGGTCTTCCGGAACGACGTACCATATTAAATTCAGGGCGGAGGAATGATGATGGACCGAAAAATACTCATCGTTGAGGACGAGAGGCTCGTGGCGGAGGATATCAAGATCACTCTCGAAGGGCTCGGATACTGTGTACAGGGCATATCGTGCACTGCAAGGGGAGCCATCCGAATGGCGGAGAAAGAGCAACCGGACCTCGTTCTGATGGACATCATGCTCAGGGGACAGATGGACGGGATAGACGCCGCGTACCAGATATCGTCGAAGTTCAGCATCCCGGTGATATATCTCACAGCCTACGGCGACGAGGGGATGATCGAGAGGGCAAAGCTCTCTGTGCCATACGGATACATAATAAAACCATTCACGGAAAGGGAGCTTCATTCCAACATCGAGATGGCTCTCTACAGGAACGAGATGGAGAAGAGGATCGCACATCTGAACGCAGTGTTGCGGGCCATCCGGGGAGTGAACCAGCTCATTACCAGGGAGAAGGACCGGGATAAGCTCCTCACAACAGCCTGCGACAAGCTCATCGAGACGCGCGGTTATTTCGATTCCTGGATCTGCCTGCGGGGTGAGGAGGGGGAATGCGAGGCGCTGTACGGGGCGGGGCTGGGAAGCTACCTGGAACCCCTCGCTGAGCTTCTGAGATGCGGAGAGATGCCACGATGCGGCAGGGAAGCGGTGGAATGCGATGTTGCTGTTGTTACGAGCAATCCTTCGGGAAATTGCAGATACTGCCCGCTCTGGGAGAAACACAGCGGAAGGGGAGTCCTTACCCAGAGGCTGGAGGCCCGTGGGAATGTCTACGGCGTACTATCCGTGTCGCTGCCCAAGGAGCTCGCAGACAGCGGGGAGGAGCGCTCCGTCTTCAACGAGGTGGCCGGGGACGTGGCCTTTGCCCTCTACAACATGGAGCTCGAGAAGCTTCGATACCGGGCAGAAAAGAACCTGTTCCGGGTGAACAGGGCCCTTGCCGCCATTAGCCAGTGCAATCAGGTTCTGATACACGCCACGGACGAGGTGGAGCTCCTGGAGGCCATATGCGATATAATCGCGGGTGCCGGGGGATACATCTTCTCCTTCGTGGGCTTTCTGGAACGGGATGGAATGAAAAGGGTCCGCCCCGTATCGAGGGCTGGAACCGATGACGGTTTTCTGGATGCCGTTGTAATGGAATGGAGCGATGGGGACGATGTGAAGACCCCCCCATCCAGAGCCTGCGTTCGGGGTCGTGCCGTGATCGTGCGCGATTATTCCTTGGAGACGTGGAGCGAGTGCTGGTCCCGGGAAGCGATGCAAAGGAATTTCAGGTCGTCCGTCAGCCTTCCCCTCAGAGGAGGGAGCGGAGATACGTTTGGCGTTCTGACGATATTCTCCACGGAAACCGGATCGTTCGGCGACGATGAGGTCCGGCTGCTCACTGAGATGAGCGAGGAGCTGTCCTTCGGCATCGTCACTATCCGCGAACGTCAGCGGCACAGTGCCACCGTGGAGGCCCTTCGAAAGAGCGAGGAGAGTTACCGCGACCTGTTCGAGAACGCCAATGACCTTATCCAGAGCGTGAGCCCAGAAGGAAGGTTCCAGTACGTCAATCGCGCCTGGCGGGAGAGGCTCGGATATTCGGAGAAAGAGGTGAAGGACAAGACGATGATGGACATCATACATCCGGGGTCGCTCGATCACTGCATGGACCTGTTCCGGCGCATCATGGCGGGGGAGAATATAAGCAAGATCGAGGCGGATTTCCGAACGAAGGACGGACGGAAGATCACGGTGGAGGGAAGCGCGAACTGCCGGATGGAGAACGGACGGCCCGTTTCCACCAGGGGGATCTTTCGGGACATCACCGGGCGAAAGCGGGCAGAGAAGAAACTCCGGAAGGCCTACGAGGAGCTTAAACGCACGCAGGCCCAGCTCGTCCAGTCAGAGAAGCTGGCGGGAATGGGGACCATGGCGGCGGGGATCGCCCATGAGATCAACAATCCTCTCCAGGTGATAATGGGTATGACGGAGATGATGGAGGATGTCGATGATAAGGAGGACATAAAAAAGGGCTGCATGAGCATTCTCGATGCAGCCGACCGTATCAGCGAGATAGTGAGGAGCCTTTCGGCGTATTCCAGGGACGCGAGAACGGCGGACATGCGCCCGGTGGAACTGGGCCAGATCATCAAGAACAGCTTGCAGATGGCCAAGTTCTCGGTCAAGATGTACGATATCGATATCCAGCTAGATCTCGCCAGGGGACCGGCGATAAGGGCAAATCCCGGCGAGATACAGCAGATCTTTATCAATCTCATCACAAATGCTGTCGATGCGATGGAGGGTAGGGGCGAGCTGATCCTTCGGACGAGATCGGGGGAGAATGGAATAGAGGTGAGAGTGGCAGACACGGGAAGCGGCATATGTGAGGAGGACGTCGGAAATATATTCGATCCGTTCTTCACCACGAAGAAGGTGGGGAAGGGGACCGGCCTGGGGCTTCACGTAGTCCACCAGATAATGACAAAGTACGGTGGAGACGTGAGGGTGGAGAGCGAGGTTGGGAAGGGGACGGTCTTCACGCTGGAATTTCCCCAAATGCACGAATCATGAAGATCGATCGGATATAATGGAGGAATTACATTTCATAGTTATCAATGCGATCTTTTCATAATGTTCGATGTAGAACATTTCAAAATACTTTTCATAGTCCAAAGGCCCGCATGTCATAAAATGGTCATCACAAGATAGAACGAGGGATACCTACGCAGAGACAACATCTACGAGATGCAAAAACAATAATGATATCGCGCACATGGGACATATATGTTAATATATTAATCAATGCCATTGTAGAATCCCTCGTCACATGGCTCACACCATGGCGGTGAAGAACGACGCCACGATCCACGTGAGCTCGGAACCGGGATACGGGAACACATACACGTTCGGGTTCCCCGGTGAGGGGCGGAAGCGGGAGGAAATTCGATGAACCAAGAGCACGGATTGCGAGATCGGAAAGGAATGGAATGGGAGGATGATAAAGGGCTACCACCGCAAACCGCCGCCCGCCGCAGCATTCTCGTTGTGGACGACAACCCTTTCATAAGGAAGATGTTCAGGAAGCATCTCGAAAGGGCGGGATTCGCCGTGTCCGAGGCCGAGGACGGCCAGGAAGCCCTCCGAAGGCTTGAATTGGCCGGGGCCGATGTCGTCCTTCTGGACGTCAACATGCCGAGAATGGACGGATTGGAATGCCTTTCCGGTATCAGGGAAAGGGACTCGCGAGTGCAGGTGATCATGGTAACCGGCGAGACCGACGTGAAAATAGGCGTTTCCGCCATGAAGAGGGGGGCAATGGACTACCTCGTGAAACCGGTCAAGAGGGACGAGCTGCTCGACATAATCGGAAAGGCAATCGAGAACCGTGACTCCATCCGGGAAAAAAAACATTTCGTTCTCAGCCATGCACTGCTTCTGAACAATGCGGGCATCGTTCTGTTCCACAGGAACCTCAACCCCCGTTTCCAGCTCGATGAGGATATATTCGGGGGTATGTTTACCGCCATAAAGATGTTCATCGATCAATCCCTTCGCATCGATGGGGGCCTGAAGAACATCGAGCAAGGAGATTATAACATCCTCATCGAGGAGGGAAAGAACTTCTATCTTGCGGTAATAGGACAGGGTGAGGACGTGGAGGCGATCCGGGACAAGATGAAGCGGTCAGTGGAGAGGATTAACCACCGCTACAGCGAGATACTTGCGCGATGGCAGGGGGATATGAGCGAGGTAAAGGATATAAACCGGGAGTTCGAGAACCTGCTGTTCTACGAGATAACCGGTTGATGGATTAAAGGAAATGATCGATGAAATCAATTATCACCAGCAGTAATAAAGTCAGGGAACCGTACAAGAACTAAGTGTGGAGGTATCCAGATGCAGCGAGATGAGGGGGATAAGAACACGGCCGAATACCGTAGTATGTTAGAGAAATTTCCCGGCATTATATACCTCCGGGAAGACAGGGATTCCGAGCCAAGGATATACGGTTCATTCCGTGCAATAACAGGCTACACCACCCACGAGGTAGCCGGAGATATCCCTCTGCTCCTGGACATCGTGCACCCGGACGATCAGGGCGGGCTCGGAACATTCCCCGGGGCCATGGGAGGCGGAGCCTACGATTACAGGATAATACGCAAGGACGGGAACATCCGGTGGATACATGAATTGATCCACGGATTCAGCGGAGGGGAGGCCACGGACGAATCCTATCTGGGAGTTATTTTCGACATAACCACCAGAAAGGTGGGCGAGGAAGGGCTTCGCGACCGTTGTCACGAGATCATCGAGCAGCGCCAGGAGCTGGAGACCGCATACCACGAGCTGAAGCGGTCCCAGGAGAGTCTTATCAAGTCGGAAAGGCTGGCAGGCATCGGTTCACTGGTCTCCGGTCTTGCCCACGAGATAAACAATCCCCTTCAGATCATCATGGGAATGGCGGAGTTCATTCAGGATGAGGACGATGTCCGTCGGATGAAGGATCATGCCGGCGATATACTGGCATCCGCCGAACGGATAAAGAAGATAATTCACGGGCTTTCCATATATTCCGGCAAGACGGGGGACCTGGAACTGCAACTGGTCGACATCAACGAGCTTTTAGAGGACTGTATCGAGATAGTAAAACATTCTCCGAGGTTCAAACAGATACATCTCCGCCTCGAACTGGGAGAGCTACCCATGATGATAGCCGCCTCTGGCGAGATGCACCAGATATTCGTGAACATATTCATGAACGCAATAACAGCTATGGAAGGCTCCGGGGACCTCTCCATCAGGACCGAGGAGAGGGATTCGCACATACTGGTCGAGGTGTCCGATACCGGCACCGGCATACCCGAGGCCGCGCTTAACACCATATTCGATCCGTTCAGCGCCGCCGGTTCCGTGGGTTCCGGAACGGGGCTCGGTCTCTACATAGTGCGTCAGATAATCGAAAAGTACGGGGGGTATATCGGCATCGATAGCAGGGAAGGCGAGGGTACCACGGTGACCGTGAACTTTCCCGCACCGGAGGATACGGAGGAATGACAATGGTCGGGGAAAGGATACTGATAATAGACGACGAGAGCAGCATCAGGAAGATGTTCGGGCTCATCCTTTCGAGAGAGGGATACAATGTAACTGAAGCTGAAGAAGGTAACGAGGGCCTCCTACTCATCGGTTCCGAAGAGTACGACCTCGTTCTCCTGGATATCATGATGCCCGGCATCACCGGTATAGAATGCCTCGAGAGGATAAAGGAGACACACCCCGAACTTCCCGTCATCATGGTCACGGGCGTCATCAACGTTGAGACAACCGTGGAGGCCACAGAGAAGGGCGCATTTGATTACATCATCAAACCGGCAAAGAGGGCCGATCTGGTGGGCGCCGTTAAAAGGGTCCTGAATGCCCGAGAAGGGTAGAATATACCGAGCACGGATATATCTGATGAGGACGAGAAAACCATGAAGAAGCTGTGTTTCGTACTGGACAGGTCGGGCTCCATGCACGGGAGCCGTATCGAGGCCGCCAAGACGGGAGTATTGCGATTCGTCCAGGACCTATATTCACACAGAGCAAAGGACATCGCCGGTTTCGCGGGCTCGCTAATATCGTACATCAGTTTCAACGATATCGTTGAGACACGCCTGTCCCTATGTCCCGTCTCCATCGCCATTCCTCAGCTCAAAAACGCCCTGGAGAGGACCGCGGCCAGGAACATGAGCGCTCTGTGGGATGCTTTAGGGGAGGCTGTGCGGGAGCTCTCGAGCGATGAAAAGAAAGCGGAATCCTGGATAATTGTGCTGACCGACGGCAAGGACAACGGCAGCCACCGGTTCAGCGAGAAGAAGCTGCGCTCATACGCGGACAATGCCCTTCGGGACATGAGGATGATCATGATCGCCGTGGGGGACACGGTGGAGGAGAGGAAATTGACGAGCTTGACAGTCCGCTATTCGGGTCAGTACATCGCAACGGCGACGGATCCCTTAAGCATCAAGGCTGCATACCTGCAGGCTGCCTGCTCCTTTCTTGACGGCGGGTCCCTCACGCCGAAAGTGGATATGGACATTCCCCGTGGACGATACGGTACGCTGGGCTCCGAAGACCTCATCAAACTGGGCCTCGGCACCCGAAGGCCACAGGAGAAGGAGCACGGATCGGCGGACATATTCAAGATACCCCTAGTGAGGCTCAACACCGAAAGCCATGAATCACTACTTCGAAAGGCCAATGCGCGAAAGGAGGCCGATCATCATAACTTCTCCCAGGCAGGGAACGTGGAGGGCGCGAAGGTTTATGGCGTCCTCAACGCGACGGCGGGCAGGATGCATTATGCGAAGCTGAAATCGGGAGCCATGGGACGAAGGTTCGGGGCGTGCACCTGCGAGGATTTCCGGAGCAATGGATCGGGGCTGGGCATCCCGTGCAAGCATCTGTGGATGATCCTGGGTGTCAAGGACGGCCGAAAGGAGGAGCATTCCGAACACAGGGAGAGCGTGACGCAGCTCCTATCCCTGATCGACCATAAGAGATTGGGGATCAAGGACGAGCAGGCGGCGGCCCTGCTACCCATCATCAGGGAAAAACTGGGTCCCCTTCTCTACGACACCATGGCGGAGATGGCGAACAGGAGAGCGGAGACGATTTCCTGCGATGGCGTTTCCACGGGTTCGATTTCCCGGACAACGGATGTGCAGGGAACGGCGGCCACCGTGCCCGAAGGCCGGTCTGTAAGGATCTCGAGGGGTATGGAATACGCCAACAGGATGCTGGAAAAGATAAAGGAAGCACCGGATGGCCTCGAAAGGGTCGAGATACTCGGAGCCATGGGGGCGGCGAGCAAGAAGGAAATGAGAAAGGTGGATATCACGCTCAAGTTCCTCTCAATGAAGGGCCTTATCAGCAAGGTGGGGGAAAGATGGGCGGCCGTAATAGGGTGATCGGGGTCGAGAACCTCAGCTCCATCCCTGAACAGGCCGGATCAGACACCCATGGCCATCCGAAGGACGTCCCGAAGGCCCGGGGCCAGGCCCAGGATTATTATTCCCATCTTAACCAGGTTCAGAAGGTCCTCGTTCTCCCGGAACTCCTTGCCGTAGGCTATATCGAGAACGTAGATGACCAGGAGTACCAGGGGGAGCTTGAGAAGGAACATGACGAAGGGCGTGCCGGTAAGGGAGATCATGAGATCCGGGACGAAATGTTTCTCCACGTATCCGAAGTATTCCATGCCGACGGATGTGGCGGAGGCGTCCAGGAAGTGGCCGAACATTATCAGGAATGATATCGGACCCGTGTAGGCGGAGAGCTTCGGGTATCTTCCTTTCAGGAGGAAGAAGAGCCCCCAGAGGGCGAGGGACGCAAGGAGCGCGATTGCCAGGACCAGCAGGAAATAGCCCCATTTCAGCTCCGGAGACGAGTAGTATCCCGACAGGTAATGTTCCTTCCATGCCAGATTCCCGGGCCATCGGATTATCGGAAGAACCGAGAGGAACAGGAAGAAGAGACCGGTGACGAGGACGTTGGTCTTCACCTCGGCGTATCCGCGCCGCCTTGCATCCACGTAAACTGGATACGCCAGCAGTACCGACAGCAGAAAGGGATATAGCGGCGTGAACCTGTAGGACACCCCTTTGGCGGAGGACAGGTAAAAGACGAGGTACAGGACGTCGAACAGGCCCAGCATTGCGACGGAGAGCAGGAATCCCGTCCTCCAGCTCTTCCTGCGGGACGAATACAGCTGCACCCAGATGGAGTAAAGGAGGATCAGTAACACCGTTGCCGCGATGACCAGGTATATCATGGGGGAGCGGAACAGGTAGATGACGGGTTTTCGGAAGAACTCGGAGTCCTCGAGGACCCTGTAGGTGCCGCCGATGAGCATCCAGGGGATGATCACGTATATGGCGCGGCGGTCCACGCTGATTCGGAAGTGTCCCAGCATCCGGTAGATGCCGAATATGGCGGCGGCTATCATGAGCCCGTAGGTGGTGGTGTCGATGGGATTGTAGGAGCCGTCCTCGATAAAGCTCTTGATGTAGTACTTGTAGAGAAAACCGTCGTAGAAGGTAGAGGGGAACAGAACGCACAGAACGGCAAATAACCCGATCGCTCCCAGTATCGAGAGGACTATTATTAGAACCCGCTTCCGCCCGGCATGGGCCGGTTGTGGGTCCCTACCAGGTTCCTCCTCGTCCATGGCTGGTCGAAACTACTGGAAGATATTTAAAACAATGGGATTTTTAAAATAATGTCCTGATGCAAATTAACAACCAGGACCCCATTCTCTTTTTCGGACGGAACAGTGCAATCCATAACGTAGAGCGAAGCGAGGGCGTGGTGCGTAAGCCATACACGCCCTCGCTAGAGTCCACCAAAAGAAAAGCGAATACATCGGGTCGGTGTCCACCGACCCATGCGGCCAAATGGCCGCCATTCATCATATGTTTTATTATTATGGAAGCGGGTCTGTATGCGCCTACACCGCCCCAGCTCCCCACCCCGGCTACCAGACCCGCGCTACCTGTGGGAACATTGTTGCACTGGATTTCATTGTCGTGTGTAATACAAAAAATCCGTGTCAATATCCGATTACATACAAAAAAATAATAATGGTGCCCGTCAATACGTTTTACGCTGTTTACGTTTACCGGAGGTGCAAATCCATGAGACGATTCAAGGCCCGACTGGTGTACAAGGGAAAGGGGAAGACCCCCTGCAAGGTGGAGATCGACGATTACGTCATAGTGAAGAGGGGCGAGGATGGCGTGGTCTGCCAGGACGAGCAGCGGGAGTATGCCCTCGGCGTTTTCGATTTCAGCATGAGCGGCGGCGATGGAAATACCAGGATATTCTGGGATAACGACAAGCTATACGTCCAGGACATGGGCAGCTACAACGGCACCTATATCGAGTACGACGGCGAGGCGGAGCCCATCAAGGGCTGGGCCAAGCGCAGAAAGGGCGAGCCCCGCAGTCCCAGCGAGCGGGTGGTCATCAAGAAGAGCCGGGGGATACGCGCTGCCCGGACGCCCTTCCGGATCGAGATCGAGCCGGTGCAGACCGTCATCGAGCATCACGGCAGCGGCGATCTCAACGTCATGCAGGTGGAGGGGGACTATCACGACATCACGATACGCGACAGCGTGGTGCAGCGCTCCAACATAGGCACGGTGTCGAAGGGCATCGACGAGGAGGTGTTCTCCCGGAGGATGGACGAGGTGGAGAAGCGGGCCGACGAGAGGACCGAGAGGATCCTCGAGGGGCAGCTGGAGCTCAAGGGCATGACGAAGGAGCTGCGCGGGAGAATGGAGGTGCGCTTCAACGAGCTGCGCAAGGAACTGCCCTACCCGGTGAGCATCGAAAAGAAAAGAATGACCATCAGACTGGAGTACCAGTGCGCCAACTGCGATAACCACGTGGGGACGATAAAGGACAAGAGGTGGAAGAAATGGCTCATGCTGGGTGTGGCGGGTACAATGGTGGGTGCGGGAATCGCAGTTGTGGGCGTGGGAGGGTTGGGCGCCATTCCCGGCCGCGACGCGGGGGCCAAGGGCCTGAAGAGCCTGGTCCGCGAGTTCACGGGAAAGCCCCTCTCCGATATACCTGCGGAGAAGTTCTTGCTTACTCGCGAGGAGAAGGACAAGATACGCACGGAGCTGCGCGAGCAGGGAATAATGGACAGGCTGTACTTCTGTCCGAAATGCAAGAAGTGGGTCTGCTCGGAGTGTTTCGACGAGAAGGAGGGAATGTGCCTGGGGGACGTGCAGGCGAGGGATTGGTAGGTATAAGGACAGGGTGAAATGGAACCACCATCACATATTCAATTTCTCGCTGTCAGTCCCTCGCAACATCGATCCGCATGACAAATGATTTCCCTTCTAGAATGTCTGTTCAACTTCCACCCTCGAACCTATCGCCTCTGTCATGAGCGATACCATGAACCGGAAAATGGTCCGCCCGAAACTCGGAGAGATATGGTATGAGAAGTACAGGTGTATGTTCGGATTCATTCTATATAGATAGGTCAATTCAGCCATCGTACCAAATTCTTTATAAATAAGAAAAAACATATAAAAATCGGAGGCTGTAAATTATGGAAAGCATCCCTTATGAG
>CAYRFL010000067.1:3794-21525 GCA_964423515.1 uncultured archaeon | reverse complement strand
CGCTCGTTGAGCCGAAGATGACGAGGAGGAACAGGGCCGTGAGCACCACTTCTGCGATAAATGCAGCCGTAACAGAGTAACCCCCCAAGTAATCGGCCCCGAAACCATTTTGACCCAGTAATTCAACCTCATCTGAAAAACCGACCTGTTCCTTCACGATAAAGAATAGTGATCCCGCAGCTATCAACGCACCGATACACTGGGAAATGATGTAGACCACCGCATCCTTCGCTTTAATTTTTCCAGCAACCAGCATGGCAATGGTGATGGCGGGATTGATGTGGCACCCGGAGATGTGGCCGATTGTATACACCATTGCGAGGACTGTGAGACCGAAGGCAAGGGATATTCCCAGGTAACCGATATATCCCCCAAGAACGGCCGTTCCCTCACCGCTAACTATGCTCAGTTCGCTCGAACCTGCCATTACCGCACTGCCGCAACCGATAAAGACCAGAGCAAAAGTCCCTATCAGCTCCGCCACGTATTTTCTCATACCACTGTCTTCCATTTGACGTCACCTTCCCGAGCGTCGGGTACCCCTGGAATGCCAATGAACTCCACAATCGAATCCTTTTTGGATTATATACTTTTCCGAAACATTCACCTGGATTTCCTCAATGAAAATCGGTATGCAGACATCGGTATGCCGGAGTTCAGAGAAAATCGTACAACACGTAATCGCAGACCGGACGATATCCTATCTTCCGGTAGATGCTGTTTGAGACCGGATTGGATATGTCGGTGAAGAGAGAAAGATAGGCGTAACCGTCGTTCAGCGCCCCGCGGCTGAGGGCTGCCACGCAGCTGGTGGCATATCCCCTTCCTCCAAGCTCGGCGGGGGTGTAAACGTACCCCACCGAAACGCTTCTCTCGTGTGGACGCTCGAGGAAAGCCATGCTCACCGGCCCCCGGTCCATCCAGACGAATGCCGCCCCCTTCTCGATGATGTGCCTCACATGGGACACGACGAAGTCATTCTCCATTTCGAGCCCGGTCTCGGCGTTGAAGCTCATGGACCAGTCCACCAGGAGCTCTGAAAGATCGGGACCCGCCTTCACCAGCTCTCCCTTCGCCACGGGAACGTCCTGCACTTCACGGAGCACGTGAAGCCGCATCTCCATCTTAACCCGCCTGTCCATCCCGGTCCTCTTGCACCAACGGCGCGAGAACTCCTCCGACTGCTCCCTCATGCCGTTCACACCGGGTATGGTGATATCGTTCGCCAGCAGGTGATCCTGGAGGCGGTCGAATACTTCCGGTTTCACGGTCCGATCGGAATATACCAGTATGCTCCACGGGGAGGTCATGAATGCAGCGAGAACCGGCTTGCCATGGTCGTTCACCGTGGCCAAGAACGGTGTTGCCCCGAAATGTCCCGGGTTGTCCATGAGCACCCGGACAAGGCCTAGCATCAGCTCGTTCTCACCGGGGCGGCCGTCAAGGTGGGACGAGAGGGCGGCGTTGAACACAGATGGACTATCGTAGGTAACCACGTCCAAATATATCTCTCCATCACGAGCGGTAGGATTTACCTTTATTCCTGACCAACGACCTATTTATTACGCTCCATCTCAACGAAATTCAACAGTAAACGTGCATTCGAGGGTATCTCTCCAAGCGATGATATGATCTTCCGGGCGTCCAGACCCAGTTCTTCCATGAGCCCGCCGTAGGTCTCCAGCAGCAGGTAAAACTCGGGAAATATAAAATCCGGGTGGAACTGGACCCCGTAGAAATGAGCCTCGGGGAGCTCGAAGGCCTGCAGGAACCGGTGGCCCTTGAACGAGTGCGTGGATAGCGCCGTTAGTTCCTCTGAGCATATCTGGTTGTAGTGGAAGGTGTAGGCCCGGAGCCGCTCTCCGTACCCATCGAAGAGCGGGTGGCCGGGATCCTCCAGCGGCACCCCGGTCACCCCTATCTCCGGATCGTCGAGGTATAGCACACTACCCGGATGATAGCACTCGGCGATGAGCTGGGCCCCGAAGCAGATGCCCAGCACTGGCACCCTCCGCCCTGGATCCGAATTGCGATTTGCATCCATGCGCTGTTTCACGAACTCCTTGGCGTCGTTCAGCCAGCCCACGTCCGAAGTGACCTCCGTCATGCCACCGGATATGATGAGCGGTATGGGGGGAAGTCCATTTATGGCGGACCTGCCGTCTTCGAGCCTGACCTTTGCGGCGGTTATTCCCAGCTCGGAAAGGCGCCGAATGATGGGGGTGCCGTAACCTTGCCCGCCGCCGATGCTCCCGTCCGCCTCGAGGACTATGACCTCGGCGGTCTCGAGGTTGCCATCACCGCAAATCCCGCCCTTTCCAAGCTTCCGGCACATACCGCACATCGACCTCACCCCTTCTCCGCGTACCGCAGATACATTATCATGGTGAGGGTAAGGACTATGGTTCCCATACCCAGGGTCGCCAGCTGGGCTATGGGGGATATCCTGTAGGCCTGGAGTATTGCGAAGATGACACCGAACACCTCCGCTATGCCGAGGATGGTGAATAGAAGCACTATCTTGTTGAGGGATTCGTCCCGCTGCCTCTTCTGGCGCTGATACAGCTGCTCGAGGTAATCCTGTATGACCTCCAGCCTGTCGCGGAGCTTTTCCACCATCTGCTCGGTGAGCCAGCGCTTGTGCAGCTCCTTGAGAAGATGCCTGTTCTCGGTATCGAACGTTATCTTGACGCCCCTGGCGTAGTCCAGTACCCGGTGGACGCCGTTCTCGAACTGCCTGATGTTGTCCATGGCTCTCTGGATGGCGCTGAGCCTCATGGTCTTGTACTGCCGATTGAACGATACCAGGGCCACGTCCACGATGTCGGTGAGGATGTCGATGCACTGCCAGTTCACCTGGGCGATCTCAACGAGGCGGACGTAATCGTAGATGGGCTTGGTGGTCTGGGCGTACTCCTCCTTCTGAGTGGTGGTGAGTATTAGCGAGTGACCCCAGCCGAAATACACGTAGCGGTTGTCGTAGATGGAAAAATCCCGTATATCCATGTGCCAGGAGGGTGTGAGAAGGTGGCGGAAGGGCTCTCCCGGCGCCTCCAGCTCGAATAACGAATCGTCGTGTATGTGATAGATGCGGTGTGTCCACGGGATGTAATTTTTTGAACGGTCCACCTCGTCGTAGTTGGGCATGAACTCGAAGGCGAAATGGGGAACCCCGAGCTTCCGTACCGCCGTCACGTATTTCTCAGTCAGCTCGTAGCATATCCCCTCGAAATATTCCTTGTAGGCGTCATTCAGGCTCTCGGATATCTTCTCGAGGTCCTCAACGGTCATATCGTCCTTCCGCGATATACGGACCATGGCGCTGCAGGTTGCGACACCCCCGATATGGAAATAAAAGCGCACGTTCTCGAACCGCATGGAGCCCGCAGGGAAAGAGCCGGCTATCTTCTTCCTGATGGGATATGCCGATCTCTTCGTGGAGCTGCCCCTGATCTCTGCCATGATGAAGGAATTGTCCTTGCCCGGTGGTGCGAACACGCCCTTGGAGAGCTTGAAATCCTCCGAATCCTCCACCGACCACTTTATCCGTAATTTAGATCCGGGCAGCGTCTTCCCGCTGCTGTTCAGCTCCCCGATGAGCTTCTTCTTGACGGTGCCGAGACCCGAGAAGCGTATCTCGTCGTAATCGAGGTATATGTACGTGTTGAAGGGGGCGAAGATATACTCGTTGATCTCCCGCAGCTTGACCTCGGACATTATTACCACCTATTATGAACAAATGTTCGAAGATTTTGATTCAGTAGAAGGGGAAAGGGGTTATCGAATTTAAGTCCTTTTACGGTTCGGGAGGATATGGGTGTCGAGCAGATGGGAATTTGGGTGAGGGTTTGGGACGGCAATCCCTGAATGTCCCATGTCGAAGGGCTACATCGACACTTGGTTTCCATTCCATCATTTCCCCCGTAAAAACCTAATATATCCCCCGCCTATAACTACCTCATGAAAACCTCCAAGATCACCATACGAACGAAAAAGCACGTGGAGATGCTCGATCTGACGTCGCACATCAGGGACCTCGTCAAGCAGTCCAACGTCCACGACGGCGCCTGCACACTCTTCGTTCCCCACACCACCGCCGGCATTACCCTCAACGAGAACGCCGATCCCGCCGTGGTCTCGGACATTATCATGGAGATGGACAAGATAGTCCCAGTGGCCGACGGATACCGTCATTCGGAGGGGAATTCCGCCGCTCACATAAAGAGTACCCTCTACGGCCCCTCCCTCACCCTCATCATCGAGAGGGGAGATCTCATTCTCGGGAGATGGCAGGGCATCTACTTTAGCGAGTTCGACGGTCCCAGGAAAAGAAAAGTATTCGTCAAGATAATGAAGGGTTGATGCCCCTCATTCCTTCCATGTCCCTCATTCTTCCCCGATCTTCGATTTTATGAGAAGCGCCAGTGTCTCGTTGACGGGCGCCTCCATGCCGTGCTCCCGCGCCAAGCGCACTATGGCCCCGTTGATGCTGTCTATCTCGGTGCGGTCGCCCTTCCGGACGTCCTGGAGCATGCTCGACAGATTGGCGCAGGTCCTCTTCGCCACGTCCTCCACCATCTTCAGCACCGGCACCGGGCAGATATCCATGCCCATCTGGTCCGCCACGATGCAGCCCTCCGACACTATCCTCCTCATGAGCTCGCGGGTCCACTCCATCTCCAGGAGCTTCCCGTTGGGCACGTCCAGTATGGCCGTCAGTGAGTTGATGCAGGCGTTGATGAGCACCTTCTTCATTATCTCCTCGGAGATATTTTCCCGCACCGCATTGGGGAATCCTGCCTTTCCCAGGCAGCGGGAGACATCTTCCACCTTCCCCAGGGTGATCTCGTTGTAGGGGCCGATGACCGTGGCCCCCTTGCCCGTATGCACCACCCTTCCTGGTCCCTCGTGTATGGCGCCGTGGCAGCAGTAACCCCCCACAATGGGATTGCTGGACATGGCCTTTCTAAGCCTTGCCTCGTTGTCGAAACCGTTCTGCAGCGATATGAGAACGGTCCCCTCCCCGATGACGTCGCTTCTCCTTCCCAGCTCTTTAATGGCGCTCTTGGTGTCGTATGCCTTGGTAAATATCAAACAGTGGGTTATCGTCCTGCCGTCTTCCCGCAGTTGATCGGCCAGCTCGTCGACGTTCACCGCAGCCCTGGGACGGAAGGTCCCCTGGCTCTCCCCCGAAAGGGTCAGGCCTTTCCCGCGTACTGCTTCCACGTGCGGTCTTCGCCCCACCATGTAGGTTGGATAATGCTCTGCGAGCCTGGCCCCGAACAGACTGCCCATGGCCCCGGCTCCGAATACAAGGAAAACCTCCTCTCCCGATGCCACGGGAATCCCGGCGGCCAGGTTCTGCGCCATGTGCGTGGTAATTTCGCTTATTTTATTTTAATGTCCCCTTCACGTTACCTCTGCCCGCCTACCCACTTGCCCACCAACCTGCCCATTGCACCTTCCCCTGTGACCGGACGAGCGGCCATCATCATAACCATGGATATCTACATACGGCTTACAGAGATATTCATGGCGAGCTTTTTTTACCCTGAACCCGTTCGGGTGACGAATTATAATCATATCCGACCAATACCAACATCCGGGTGAACCTCATGACATCATCTATACTCCGCGGCACCAACGTTCTCCTGACCGGAGCCTCCGGAGGAATCGGGCGGGCCATCGCGATCCGCCTCTCCTCCATGGGCGCCACCCTCCTGCTCCATTACAACAACAGCCGGGACAAGCTCGAAAAAACACTCTCGGAACTCCCCGGAGAGGGACATTTCCCCGTGGCCGCTGACCTGGCGGACCCCGGTGCAATGGAGCAAATGGTAAAGGGGTCGCTTCAAAAGTTCGGTCGAATTCACGTTCTCATCAACAACGCAGGTGTTTATCTGGAACACCCGATCCTCGATATATCGCTCGATGGCTGGAAGAAGGCATGGGAGAAGACCATCGCGGTCAACCTGTTCGGCCCCGCTCACCTGACGTATCTCGTGGGAAAGCATATGGCGGAGACCGGAGGAGGCAGGATAATCAACATAACCTCGAGAGGCGCTTTCCGGGGAGAGCCCGACGCCCCCGCCTACGGCGCCAGCAAGGCGGCCCTCAACTCCATGTCACAATCCCTCGCAAAGGCCCTGGCGCCACACGGCGTCTTCCTGTACGCGGTGGCCCCGGGCTGGGTCAACACGGCAATGGCCGCACCCGGTCTCACTGGCCCCGAAGGCGATTCTATCAGGAACCAGAGCCCACTGGGCCGGGTTGCGGAGCCGGAGGATATCGCCGAGGTGGTGGGTTTCCTCGCTACCGGTAACACCGAATACATGACCGGTTGCATCATCGATATAAACGGAGCCTCATATCTTCGCTCCTGAGCCTATTTCCCGCCTTCTATGAGATTCATGGTGCGCTTCAGCGTCTCCCTGGCGGCTCCTGGCGGAATATGCTTTACTCGTTTAAGGTCCCTAAGGATTTTTTTAGCCTCTTTTCTCTTTCCCGCAGAGGCCAGTACCCTGGCCTTTATTATGGTTCCCTCTATGGTGATATCGCCATTCCGGGTCCTGTTCCCCAGCCGGATGATGTCGTCGCACGTGCTCAGTGCGAAATCGTCATATTCGCCGAGCCATTCCAGGCCGCATCTCAGCACCAGAAGCTGACGCCAGAGCGAAACGTTCCTCATATCGAATATATCCCTGCCCAGCAGCCGCGACAGCCTGCCCATTCTCCGGGATATCCCCCGCTGGGTCAACAACGCCTCCCTTATGCGGGTTATCGAATCGTCCAGGGCAGCCCTCTGCCTCTTGCTCAGGTGGCCACGATCCCGAAAAGAGGTCGTCATGGCGCGCCCGAGCAGACCATTGGCACCCAGTATCGCCTTGACCTCCCAGAGCATGGTATCCGCCATCTGGAACATGTTCTGGGCTCGCTGGAAGTTGAGCTTTGCCCTGTTGAACCGGTCCTCTGCCTTTTCGTAGTGCTCACCGATAAGGTAGATCTGGCCCAACAGCTTGTGAAATCCCCCCAGCAGCTCCGGGCTCTCATCCCCTGCCGCCCGCAGTCCCTCCTTTGCGATGGCCACAGCCTCCTGGACATCTCCAAGCTTTTGATACGCCGCTCCGAACCGGAGCATATATGGTGACGCACTCTCTCCGATTTCTCCCCTCTGGGCATTTCGGGCGGTGGACAGCCATTTCCTCGCCTTGGCATGTTCACCACGTCCCATGTACTGGAAGGCCAATGAGAGGGATAGTCTAGTTCGCTCATCGGATGAATCCGCAGACCTTGCCCTCCTGGCCATGGAACGGAGCTTTTCCGGCCGTCTGTCACTCTCCTCGATCGCCTTCTCGAGAGCATCGAGTTCGGCCGGGTCCGGTTGTAACAAGCGTTCCTTTTCCATGGCCGTGGATGCTTCTCCGGTCTTGCCCGCAGCCATTCGGGCTCTACGAAGGTGAAGCCGGGCATCGTCGGTCTCCCCTTCGAGAAGGGCCATCTCGGCACGAAGGTATTCTATATGTCCATGCCCCCGTTCCAGTTTGGACTCCACTCTCTCGAGGAATTCACCCAGTACGTGGGATGGCGGGCCTCTCTTCAACGAGCCCGGTGCATTCGCAATGATCTCCAGCGCCTTTTGCGCCCTGTCGAGCTCGATATGATGATATATGTACTCCAGATAATAGAGATCCATATCGTCCTCTATCTGGGGTGGCAGATCGCCCCCCTTCTCGTGCCGTTCCAGAATGTTCCCCAGATATTCGAGTACCTCCCGGCGAAGTTCCTCCTTCTCCCGCTGGCCGATACCACCCGTAACGACCTCCCTTATGTGATCGTGCACCCTGAAAAGATCCTCCCTGCTCCGCTCCACCAGGAGCTGGGATGCAAGGGTCGACATATGCTCCCGCCCCCCTTTTACTATATCCTTCTCGACCGGAAGCGTGCAAAGCGAGATGAGTTTCAGAAGTCTGGTACTGTCCCCGTCCAGCTTTCCGAACATCTCCTCCTCAATAAGGCTTCGTCCCTTCCCCTCCACCTTCCCGGTGATTATATCCTCCTTTCTCAGGAGCTCCACGAGAAGCGGTATGCCCCCCGTGGCCCGCAGTATCCTCCTTGCCGTCTCCTCGTCGATTTTTCCCACTTCACCGTATCCCCGCTTCGATGCCAGCTCCATGCATTCATCGAGGGAGAGTGGTGGAATAACTATCTCCCGGAAGCGGTCCCCTTGCTTTATGCGGTCGTACTCACGTCGACGCTCCTTCTCTCTCGAGAGGAATATCACCTTGAGGCGTTTCAGATCATCGGCGTTGGCCAGCAGCGTCTCCAGGAACTCCACCGCGTCCTCCTTGGCCTTGTGAACATCATCCAGTACCAAAAGAAAATCGTTGCGGCCCGTGAACCCGACCAGCTTTCCCAGCACATCGCCGCCCCCTCCCTTGCCCTTCTCTCCCTTGCCTATCCTTTCTTTACCCTTCTTTCCCAGGAATTCCGAAAGCTCCTCATGGAACGTTTCGAAGCGGTACCATTCACCAAAGGCGAAATAGAATACACAGAATTCCTTCCTTGCACGCTGGATTATCTCCCTTCCCAGTGCGCTCTTCCCCATTCCCGCCGTGCCCATCATCATGACCGCCTTGAACCGGGCGGATGAAAGCATCTCGCCCAACTCCATGAGCACATCGTCCCTGCCGAAGAAATCGCTCTTGCGGGGCAATCCGGTCAGGCGGTGACGTCTTTCATCTCCGTCCCACATCCCGCCATCCAGGGGTCTTTGAAGCTTTCTTACCCACTCCTCTACCTCGTCCAGGTCATATGTTCCCGATTCGGTGAAACAGGAGGCCAATGCGAAGGGAGAGGATGTGATACCTCGCCCCTTCAGAAGGGTCACCACCCTGCCGATGGGTAACTTCTCATTCCTCGCTTCCACAATGAGCTGCACCTTTACGCTCAGCACCTTCTTCTCCACCTCTCTGGCCACCGGAATTCCGTCATGTGTAAGGGAATAGGCTGTCATCTTCCTCTTTCCGGTGCTGAAATGTGACGACCTCTGCTCCAGAAGATCCTCCTTGCGCAACACGGATATCTCGCGAGAGACATTCGTCTGTTTCATGGAAAGGGCACGGGATATTCCCTTCTGCGAGACCTCGAGGGGCTGTATGAAGTCATCCTTCTGATGAACGAACCGCAGAAGCCAGAGAAGTATCTTCTCCCTGGATGATAGCGCTACCGGCAACTATATTCACCTTTTTTGGGGGGTAGAATCCTTTGCATCTCGGTCAATTAACGGGAAAATGGTACTTATTAGTTGTCATAACCGCCCCCGATGGACGTAAAAGGCTCGACTGGAGAATGGGATGTGATAGGACTGAAATGGTGCGAGCAAGTAAAAGCTCACATAAAGATTATATCTGTTGTACTCACATAGTTGAAGCGAGATGTCCTTAAGGAGAGGGGAACATGCATCTGCGAACCGATCAGGCGAAAATACCATCCCCGGTGGTTCCTGCATTCATCGTTATGCTCATGCTGACCGTGATCATACATATACCAGTCGATGATGGATCCCGTAGTGGAGCGGCAGTTCACCCCGTCGAGGCCGCGGGAACGATCGCTCTGTCTGCAGATAGCCGGTCCGATAATGTTCTCCTGGAGGACTTCAGCACCATAGATAATATCGACATGACCAACACCACGGTGATAATAGATACCTACAGGGGCCAGGTGCGTCTCAAGGGAATGGGGACACCTCGAAGCAATATCCGGGATGTTACTCAGCACGACCACATGGTGAACCACAACGGCTTCAATTCAATGGCGGTGGACGAGAACGGGAGATATTATCACCTGGATGCCGGCTCGGGAAACACCGTACAGATATTCAACGACTGGAGCGATTACTTCCAGGGCCGCCAGCACGCGGATACGCTGCAGGTCCCGGAATCCCAGCACTCCACCCAGATGTTCGTGGCCAACGGCTATCTTTACACCTCGTCCGAGTCCGGCGATAACCTCCGAAAGGTCAGGCTGGCCGACAAGGCCATCGTCCAGAGCAATATAAATCATCCGAGGACCTCCAACTGGGGGTGGAGGGGACCCCAGCAGCAGGGGGTGGCCTGCGACGGGGCCTATATCTACACATGGTGCGACACCACCCTCAAGATATGGGATCTCAACGAGAACCTGCTGCGTACCGTGAACGGTCTGCCGCACAAGCAGGGCTATAGCACGTGTTTCGCGGTGGGTCATTACTTCTACTGCGTCCAGTACAGCCAGGCCCGCCTGACCCACAGGGTCGACGGTGACAGCGGCACGATTCACCAGTACACCAACGAGGTGTTCATCAGCAATTCCTACGTGGTTGACGCCAGTTACGATTATTTCCACAACCGTCTGTTCGCCGGACTGGGATGGTCGAACACCTATGCCCTGGATAACGTTGCCCAGGTGTGGGGCAACCAGGAGGGCTTCACCAACGGGACCATACAATCCAGGTCCCTGTCCGGTTCGCCCCATTCCATCGGCTCGGTCAGGGTCGAATATTTCGAGGATGTTCCCGCCGATACCAGGATCGTCTACAATATCACGAATGACGGTGAGAACTGGGTACGGCTAAGGAACGGCACCGAGCTCTTGTTCGAGGAGTTGGCCTCCGAGCTGCGCTGGAATGCTTCTCTCCAGACCAACAGCAGCTCTCTCACCCCCAGGATAAAGGCTCTCGATATCCGCTGGAATCTAGTGGATGCCCCGTCTCTCACCGGTCCATCGGAGGAAGTGTGGCAGGGAGATCCCACGCCCACACTGAACTGGGAGTTCCGGGATCCCGACGACGGGGACGTACAGTCCTATTACAGGCTCGAGATATATGACGACGAGGACCTGACGAGCCAGGTATACGACACTGACTGGGTGAACTCGTCGGACGCGTCCCACGAGGTGGCGGAAAACCTCTCCGACGGCGATTATTACTGGCGGGTTCGAACGAAGGACTGCCGTATCGCAGCTGGCAATTTCTCGGATGCCCGCAAGTTGATGATAGACACAACGAAACCCAACGGCAGCATCGTCATCGAGGGCGGGGCGGAGACCGTGAACGACAAGCTCGTGAGCCTTTCCATAAACGGCACCGACCACGGCAGCGGTATAATGGATATGAGGATAATAAACGAGAGGGGAGCGGCCGGACCGTGGGAGGAATATGCGGAGGAGAAGGGGATCGCCCTGGAGAACGTGGACGGCATGAAGACGATGGGGGTGCAGTTCAGGGACAATGCAGGGATAATATCGGACGAGTTCAACGACAGCATATACCTCGATCTCATGGGGCCTGGGGACATGATCATCACATCGCCCACGCATCCCGATCCCGGAACTTACTACAACCATACGGAACCGGTGTTCCAGTGGAGTGAACCGCCGGACATGGCGGGCATCAAGGGTTATTCCCATACCTTCGACGACAAGACCGATACGATACCGGCGAAGGTGCTGTACACTCCCAATGCGGATGTGACGGAAACGCAGCCGGGGGATTTCCCGGGGCTCGGGGACGGAACCTGGTACTTCCACATCACGCCCTGTGACGTGTACGACCAGTGGGGCAATACATCTCATTTCCGGTTCAACATCGATACCACGCCGCCGGTCCTTGTGGAATCCGGGCCAGCGGATAACACGTGGTTCAATACCAGTTCGGTATCTGTCAGTGCCGAATTCGCCGAAGAGTCGGGGTGCGGATTGGACGCGGATTCACTGGAGTACTCCCTGGCATCACACGGCGGGACGTTCGGTCATTGGAAAAGCGACAGCCTAGAGACCGATATCGAAAGGGACGGGTCGGACAATGTCGCAAATGTGAAAGGAACGGCTGTCCTCGAGCTCCCGGAGGGAAGCGGGAACAGGATCAGATGGAGATGCGCCGACCTCGCGGGGAACCGGTATGTCGCACCTGCAACGACAGTGGGCGTGGATATAACACCGGTGAGCTTCAGCACGCCCGTCCCCTCCGAAAATGAGGTCTTTTCGGATACAAGCGTCACCTGCGGCATCACCGTTTCCGATGGCGGCGGCAGCGGTGTGAACGGGGGATCCATCGAATACTGCCTCTCCTTTTTCGGGGATGACGATTCCCTCTTTCAGAACTGGACCCCCGCGGGATATTCCCTCCGGAAGGATGAGATCGACGTGCTTCTGGACCTGGAGTTCGAGACCGGATGGGACAATTACGTCAGGTGGCGTGCCGACGATCTTGCGGGTACCGGGATGGTGGTCTCCGAACCCATGCGGGTACGGATCAATACCGCGCCCCTCCCGAGCATCGAATCGCCATTGGACGACTCTCAGCACGAAGGGGGTGTCCCGGTGATATTGAGCGCAAACGGCTCTCTGGACCCGGACGGGGACGAGCTGAGCTATTACTGGGAGGTGAAGAACGCTTCCATGAAGACCGTGGTACTGAGCGCCAGCAGGGGGAATGCCCAGGCCACCGGCCTCGAGGAGGGAGCGTATATCGTGATGCTGTGGGCGAATGACGGATTCGGACAGAACATCAGTACTAGGGTACGCATCTATGTGAAGGGAGAGGAGGATGCCGGCGGTGGGGGAGGCGGGGGCGGAGGTACTGGAGGAGGAAAGATCGGGGGACCGCTGCAGGGTTCATCGGATGGCTTCCCGCTGATTCCCGTCATCATAGCTTGTTCCATCGTGCTCATTCTAACGGTGATAGCCGTGTTTCTCATATTGCGGAGGAGAAGGAAGAAGAGGGAAGAGACGAAAACGCCGCCGGCTCCGGAAGTGCCGGCACATCCCTACCCCTGGGGGGAGTACAGGCCCACGGATCATCAGGGATATGCGCCGGACCAGCAGAACCGCGGCGGCACCCATCAGTACGGACCTGTCGGAACGGGACTCCCCGCCGGCCCGGTACCACTGCTGGCACCTGCGCCCCAGCATCAGCAGATGCTGCCCCAGACGGGAATGGGAGGTTTGCCCGGAGGTGCTCCGCCTGCCCTCATGGGCTCTCCAAACCAGCTGCCCTATTCTCTGCCGCCGATTCAGACGGATGAGGGTTTACAGGACCTCAATACGATGGCCCTTCCTCCCGCCCCTGCGGGAATCCCACAGATACCTGAAGCGGGGCAAACCGGGGCGGCGGTAGGAGGACAGACTCCCGTCAATGATGTCCCGATAGCCCCCGCAGAGGGGGCAGAGGGACAGGAGAGCGACCCCCTTGCGGAACTCGGTTCCTTCCTGTCCGAAATGGCAGAGGGGATCACCGCTCCTGCCTCTCCGCCGGTACCAGGTCCCGCCCAGATCCCCGTGCGGTCACCGGCAATACGACCGCCGGATGGGACCCCTGCCGAAGCGGGTGATCAGGCGCCTTACATGGCACCTTCCGTGGAATCCCCCGCTCCCGTTCCTATCCCCGCCTCGGCTCCGATCTCTCCCCCTCGACATATGGCCCCTCCGACACCGCCTCTCGTGATCCCTCCCCCGACGTCGACCGAGCAGTCACCTTCAGATCCCCCTGAGGCGGCACCATCTCCGGGGGCAACACCGGCCCCGGATACGTCACCTGGAGAGATGAGCCTCGCCTGTCACTCGTGCGGTACTACCTACACCGCCGTGGTTACGTCCTTCCCGGCCCTGGTGCAATGCCCCGGTTGCGGCACACAGGGAATGCTGAACGGATAATGCTTCAAATCAGGACATCTGCCAGGGAAAGGTAAATCCGTTCCAAGACACCGGGGAGCGCAACATTATAATCGTTGTACCGTGATATAACAAGGTCATATAACTCACCATGGACGATCCATCTAGCGAAGGAACGGCTCGATCCCCATCTTCGTTCCCCGCACGGCTACCATGCCGGAGATCGATTCGACAGATATCGATCCGGACGTTACATGTTACTTCAAGAGGGGAGGAATATGCGCTTCAACTCGCCCAGACCTGAAATGCTTGCCATCATCATCATCTCGCTCCTTATGGGCGGACATGTTTACGTGTTAGCCAGCTACGATGGGAATCCCACCATTACGATAGACCATGAACGGCAACCGAACCGCACAGTTGATCCCGTTTTTTCCGGTACCCGGTTTGCCCGCCGATATATCGAGGATTTCGACAACTACACGAAGATCGACGTTTCCAACACCACCTCCATAGTGAACACATATGCCGGAAAAGCTTACCTGTCCGGATTCGGCTCCAACCCGCGCTCCGATATACGCGACGTATCCAACCCCGACCGAACGCGGGGTTACAACAGGTTCACCTGCAGGGCGGTGGCACAGGACGGGAAGTTCTACATACGGGACAGGCACGGATCAAATACCATTCACACCTATGCATCCCTGCACGATTTCATGAACAACGGCAACCGGATTAACTCGTTCAACCTGCCGTTCAATCCACACACGTACTGCCAGATGATCTACGTCAACGGCCACCTCATTTTTTCAAACGGCAACGGCGTGAACAAGTACCGCATCTCCGACGGAGCCACCATCCAGTCCTCCCTGAGCTCCTCCGGGTCTACGTCATGGGGCTGGGGCGGCGGCAATCAATGCGGTCTGACCACCGACGGCGAGTACATCTACACCTACAGCGGAACCACCGTGAGAATATACGATATGAACGAGAACCTTCTCCGGCAGGTGAACATCCCCGAGCAACAGCGGAGCATGGGTACCTGCTTCTCGGCGGGACATTATTTCTATCCCGTGGGCTACTCCCGGGGCAACATGAACCACAGGGTGGACGCTGACTCGGGGACCGTTGAAAACTACAACGACGTATGCATGGACGGCTTCGATTACCTGACCTGCTTCAACTACGATTATTACGGGAACAGCCTCATCATGACCAACGGCAACGCGGGGAACCGCCCCGACACCACCTGGACCGTGGACAACGTATGCTACAACTTCGGGGGCGCGGGAGGCCACGACAAGCTCTCGTACATTCAGTCGAAACCAGTTTATCAGCAGTGGCCCACGATCGGGGCGGCACGGATTACCTGGTACGAGAGCAGGCCGCAGGGCACCAGCATCACCTACAATCTCACCGTGGACGGCGAGAACTGGGTCACCATGCAGAACGGGACGACGCACGTGTTCGAGAACAGGGGTTCATGCCTCATGTGGAACGCCACCCTTACCACCGACGACGAGAACGTGACGCCCTATATCGACCGGGTCGAGATAGAGTACGATCTCTTCAGCAGCCCCCAGCCTCACAAGCCCGACTCCGCCCCCTGGCAGGGAACCCGGAGGCCCAAGCTGGAATGGAACTTCACCGATCCGGACAGGGACGATCATCAATCCGACTATCATCTCGAGATATCGCTCTCGGCATCCATGGACGACCCGGTTTACGATTCCGGTTGGGTGAACTCCACCGATACGGAACATATCATCACTGATGACCTCCCGGACGGCACTTACTTCTGGCGCGTGCGAACCCAGGACATATACCATTCCATCAGCAATTTCTCCGCGACGAAGAAATTCAAGATAGACGTGACAAGGCCAGTGGGCGTCATCGTCATCGAGGAGGGAGCCGGGACGGTGAACGAGAAGCTCGTTGGCCTTGCCATCAACGCCACCGATAACGGAAGCGGCGTCGAGGAGATGAGAATAATAAATGACAGGGGCACCCTGGGGCCGTGGGAGGGATACGCGGAGGAGAAGGGATTGGCCCTGGAGGAGACGGACGGCCTCAAGACCATAGGGGTGCAGTTCCGGGACAGGGCGGGGATCATATCGGACGTATTCAACGACACCGTCTACCTGGATCTCAAGGGACCCCGGGATATATCCGTCTCATCGTCCACTCACCAGGACCCGGAGCTCTACTACAATAACACGAACCCGGTATTCCAGTGGGAGGCGCCCTACGAGGAGACGGGAGTTAAAGGTTATTCCTACACCTTCGATCAGTCGGCCAATACCGAACCCCCCAAGGTGCTCTACAATCAGAACGGGGATGCCGGCAGCACGGTGCCGGGCGAGTTCTCCGGTCTCGGCGACGGTACCTGGTACTTCCACATCACACCCTGCGACGAGTACGACCAGTGGGGCAATACCACTCATTTCCGTTTCAACATAGACACCACGGGTCCGGTGGTGATGGAAACGTTCCCGGAGGACGACCTGTGGTTCAACACGTCCACCGTGACCGCCGGGGCAGTATTCGGCGACCCGGACGGAAGCGGTCTGGAAGTCGATACCGTGCAGTATTCGGTATCCATGAAGGGGGGGGCCTTCGGGGCCTGGAAGGACGCTGACCTTGACGTGGAGATCCTGGAGGAGTACGAATCGGGAAATGCGGAGAAGGTGCGGGCGGAGGTCGAGTTAGAACTCACCGAGGGCGAGGTGGTCGTAAGGTGGAGGTGCTCGGATCTGGCAGGCAACACCGTATCAAGATACCCCGGAACCACGATGAACGCCGATTTCACACCGGTCTCCTTCAGCTCCCCGCTGCCCGAACCGGACGATATATACCAGGAGACCATGGTCACCTGCGGCATCACCATCTCGGATAACGGGGGCAGCGGCGTGAACGGCGGAACCATCCAGTACTGCCTGTCCTTTTACGGCAATTCCGTGGAATTCTTCCGGAACTGGACTCCTCTGGGCAACAGCATGAACCGGGACGAGATCGAGGCGATGGTGGAGATCGAATTCGATCCGGGAAGGGACAACTACATCATGTGGAGGGCCAGGGACGCGGTGGGCAACGGCTTTTCCATCTCCGAGCCCGTGCTGGTCCAGATCAACTCCGAACCGGTCCCCGTGATCGCTTATCCAACCGGCGGAGATGAATTCGAGGAAGGAGCAGTGATACTGCTGAGCGCCAACGGATCCCATGATCCCGACGGCGACGAACTTGGCTATTTTTGGGAAGTGAAGAATCGGACCACGAAGGCCAGGGTCTGGACCGGATGGCAGCGCGACGCAAGCCTGTCCCTGTCACCGGGTCCCCATGAAGTGGTCCTCTGGGTGGACGACGATATGGGTAAGAACGTCAGCGCAAAGGTCCGCATCGACGTGCGTGCTAAGAAGGGGGGAGGAAGCGGTGGCGGTGGCGGAGGAGGGATCGATATCAATCCCCTGGGGTCCTCCGGAGGCTCCTCCCTTCTCTGGTGGTTTATCATCGGCGGCGCAGTGCTGGTTCTGGGGGTGGTGATCGTTCTGCTCCTGGTGATGAGAAAGAGAACGGACAAGAAAAAGGCCGAGGAGATACCCCCCGTCGAGCCTCAGGCACATCCCTATCCCTGGGGTGAGTACAGGCCGTCATCACAGGAGGGGTATTCGCCGTATTCCGCCGGTTCGCCATATTCACCGGCCCCCCAGTACAGGGAGGCCGTCCCGCAGTACGGTGCCCCCGGCCAAATGCCCTATCCACAGCCCGGCACACATCAACCCGGTGCACCCCAACCTTACGGCGCCTCTGCCGGACAGTGGGCCCCTGCCCTTCCGGCGGCTCCGGCGGACCGGACCCAGGCCCAGCAGCTCGATCCCGCACTTCCCGCCGGCCAGGCTCCCATGCCCTACGCCCTCCCACCCATGGCCACCGAGCAGGGATTGCAGGACCTGAACCTCATGGCCCTGCCCCCTGCACCGGAGCATGCGGATCCCCTGGCCGCTCCATTGTACACATCCCCGGAAACACCTGCGGGAACAACCAATGAGACACCCGTGGACATGCCGATCGGGACTCAGATGGAGAC
>CAYRFL010000067.1:0-3694 GCA_964423515.1 uncultured archaeon | reverse complement strand
CCGGGCCCTGCGGGTGGGCCACAACCTGCCGGCCTCCCGGTACAGGAGAGCGGACCGGAGGTACCCGCCGGAGACGCCGGGCAGGTCCCGCCCACGCTGGCCGATACATCCATACTTGCACCTATGCCCACACCTGAACCTGCGCCTGAACCTGCTGTAGCGGCCGGCCCCCAGGAGATGACCATGCAGTGTCATTCATGCGGGGGCAACTATACCGCCATCATCGAGGCTTACCCGGCACTGGTGCAGTGTCCGGTATGCGGCACCCAGGGAATGCTGAACGGATGAGTTGTCCCCCGGTGATCTGAGCTATCGTTGCGGCTACGAAAAAATTTTCACCCCAACTCTATCGTTAGATCTGCTCTCTTCAATAGGAGGGCCTGATCCCGAATGGCGGTGCCGGCCTTCACCTCGGCGACAGGTCTCTGCTCCTGACGATCTCGTAGCCCCTCTCCGTATAAAGTGCTTCGAGCCTTCTTCTCTGGGCCCCCTTCAGCGCCTTTCTGTGAAGGTATACTCTCCGTGCTCCCGGCGTGTTCTTGAGGGGCATGAGCAGAGCCTCGTCGTCGGCGTCACCCAGGGCCCATCCAGGGACGATGTGTCCGAAGTCCACGTCGAACTCCCTGGCCACGTCGCTGTGCCTTGGACAGTAATGGCCACCCCCGGCCCCCACCAGGATCTCTGCCGACGGCACGGCCCCGGGAATATCCAGTATAGTCCTTGCCACCGCCTCTCCCGCCGCTTCATCCCCCCATCTCTCCTCGTCGCTGCCGATCTCGATGAACATGGTGGGGGTTGTAAGAAATGGACCGTGATGGGTGGCCTCGAAGGTTATCTCATAGCCGAGTTCTCCCCCGTACACCAGGAGCCTCCGATATGCGAAGCTCATCTCACTGGGCATGGAGGGTACGAGGGTACCCGGGCGACCGCCGTATTTGGCCTCCCCGAAGTTGCCGATGGGATGCACGGTCAGGGAGCGCATTCCGGAAGCGGCCCTGTGACGCGATGCGAATATGATGGAATCGAAACGGATCCCCGCTTCCCTTACCCTGGAATCGAGCTCCTCGGCATAGATGTGATGCTGCTCGTTCGTTATCATCAGAAAATGATCCCGTCTCCGGACCGGGTGTCCCGCGAAGGATCCCTCTTCTTCCCATTCCGATAGCTCCAGAAGCCTATTCCGAATGTTCATTGATGCTGCGTCCAATGCCGATGTCACGATCAGATACATGGATCTCACCCTGCTTTCCGTGCCTCCGGTGGGAGGCAGGATATTTCCAATTGAGGTCGTCATACGTTACCGGCCCGACTCCCGCAGAATCACCGATACAGAATCACGGAGCGGAAACGGGTTTCACGGCCAATTGCTTGGTATCGACAAGACCGTTCGTTGCGAGCTGCGGCTCATCGGGAGTGTAGAGATCAGAATATTGGAACGTTCCACCCGGGGGTTAGGGGAAAACCCGACAGCGGTATGCCGACTACGGGTTCTTGATCCTTTCCCTGTCGATGGAGATGCCGCGGGGTGTGACCAGCAGCAGATTGCGGTTCACACCGCATATGTCGCCGCTCGTATCCTCAACGACCCTGTTCAGCTCGGAGGTTATCCTCTTTATAGCCAGCTCATCTCCTGCGATGGCCGTAATATCCAGAAGCATTATGTGCCCGTGATATATCATGCTGGTGAGCGAGCGCAGGTCCTGAAAGCCCTTTAACTCCGCCATCTTCACGGTCACGCCCCTCTCATCCTGCGTACCGCCCTCGAACTTTCCGAGATCGATGTACTTCTCGGGCATGCCCCCCATATCCAGGGGCTCCACCTCTTCCCCTTCGTCCTTTCTGACTCGCCTTAGAAATTTGTCTTTGAGCGCCATTTTATTACCTCGGTCAGCCTGCCGCTGTGATCGCAGCCATACAGGGTATGATATGACTGGTTCGCGGCCCTATCGGAAGGTATGTATCGCTCCAAGTATAAATACTTTTAATATAAAATCCTGTGAATCACAATTGGCTGGATAAAGTAGAAAAAAGGGGGCACGATGCTATCTCGTGCCCCGGTTCGATGCCCGGCTGCCTCATACGCCGCGCTTCTTCTTGACCACCACGAAGACGACGATGGTGATGATGATGAGGCCGATCACGACGAGAAGGGGTGTGGGAATTCCTCCGACCTGAACGGTAATGACGGTCTCCTGTTCGTTGTTGTCCTCGTTCTCCTCCGCCACCTCGTTCTTGTCATCCACCTTGACACTAAGCTTCTCCACGTCCTTTTCCGCCTCCCACGTGAAGTTCACCTTGTACTCGCCGTCGTAGGCCAGTATCTGCTCGTATCTGTGGGAGTCCACTCTCTTGCCGTCGGCATACAGGGCGATATCGAATCCCCCGTCCACCTCGGCCGATCCGATGTTCTTAACGATGACCTCCACCTCGATCTTCTCGCCCTCCTCCGGGTTCTTGTCGGAGAGGGTGAGTTTTTGCACGATAAGGTCCGGGGCGGTGACGGTGATCGTCTTCTTGGCGGTGCCCTGGTTGCCGGATTTGTCGGTGACGTTGAGGGTGACTACATAGGCACCCGGGTTTTTGTAGGATACGGAGACGTTCGTCTCATCCACGATGTTGCTGGTATAGTTGCCCACGGATGTCCCGAAGTTCCATTCGAAGGTCAGGTTCGTATCCACATTGTCAGAGCAGGCCGTTGTGTTAAAGACCAGTTTTTCGCCCACCCTGGCGGAAAGGGCTGAGGCCAGGATATCGGCGATGGGGGCCTGGGTGTCCTTGACCTCGAACGAGTAGCTTCCCTTCTTGAAGTTGCCCACCCTGTCCTTCACGGTCAGGTTGACCTTTGCGGTTCCCGCCTCGTGGAAGATATGCTCGATGGCCTTTCCGAACTTCTCCGTGCCGTCCCAGAACTCCCAGATGTAATTGCCCGCCGAATCGGGAATTCCCTGGTCGTCGTCAGCCTTGCTGGCGTTCAGCTTTACCTTATCGGACTGGTTCCTTTCGGATTCCGGCGTGTCGACCACGGAGTCCGGAAGAGTGGGAGGCTTGGCATCAACCGTTATGGTCACCATGGTGTTCACGGTCTCGTTTGCGCTGTCCCTTACGGTAAGGGTCACTGTGAATGGTTTCGTTTCTCCCTGGGCCAGAGTATAATTGTGGGTGACCTTCTTGCCGTAGCCAACCTTGCTGTCACCGAAGTTCCAGGTGTAATTGACTATCTCGCCCACCTTGTCGTAGGATTCCGATGCATCGAAGGTGATGTTCTCGTGATCTGTCTTCATCACGACGTCGTCCGAGGCGGAGCCCGCGAATATCTCGTCGCCGGGATAGTATGTCGCTCCTCCCAGGGTCACGGTTATGTTGGCAACGGGGTCCATCTTCTCGAACACCTCGATGGTGGTGGCATTGAATATCCTGGCTTCGTAGGGGATCGCCTCGTCGTTATCGTCCAGGAAGAGGTCCCAGTCCTCGTTGGGCTCGGTGACGATCTCGTAGCCATTGTTGAAGTTGATGACATACTCGTCTCCGAGGTCTCCCAGCCACAGCTTGAAGGCGTCGTCCTCGTCCAGAATTGCCTGCTCCGAGGTCACGTAGGTCATGGTGGTCTTGATCCTCATTCCGTCAACATCCATCACGTCGCCATCGAATCCGTAGAGAAGAACCCTGTAATCGAATTCGTCCCCTGCGAGCATGC
>CAYRFL010000066.1:0-21965 GCA_964423515.1 uncultured archaeon | reverse complement strand
GGATAGTATGGTGGAATTAGGTCAACTTTGCATTTGGTCGGTGCAACACCCTGTGTTATTTACATAATCATATGCCATTTTCCATCCTTCCCCACCGGAAGGACCCGGGATGGAGCGCAGAGTCCATAAATCTCTTGCTGGATCATAAATCGAAGTCGAGGCCCCTGAATTTCCGAACACAATTATTCTTTTATTTATATAATCATAAGACATGCCATGATCACGGCTTGGTGTGGGACCTGTACTGTCCATTTCGGTCCAAATGTTCGTAACAGTATCAAATGCCCAAACATCATCATACTTTCCTCCACCAACCTTTTCTCCACCGTATAGGATGATTTTTTGATTTGTGTGATCATATGTCATTACAGGGAACCACCTCTCTGGAGGTGTCGATGTCATTACTTGTGTCCATGTGTTTGTTGTGACATCAAAAATCCATGTGTCTCCTAAATCTATTACTTCGTTATTATCACGATAAGCCCCTCCATATAGGACAACTTTCTTGTTTGCTGAATCATATGCCATCGAATGATAATATCTTGCATGTGGCCCTGTGTTTGAAACCTGAGTCCAAGTACTTGTCCCCAAGTTAAACGTCCAAGTATCCCTAAAAGGTCGTTGACTTCCATCATAGTAAAATCCACCAAAGAGAATAACATTATCATTAAAATTATCATAGACCATTTTATGGTAAGCCCTTCCATGGGGACCTGAAGTAATTATTTCATTCCAATTTTTTGTTGTTTTATCGAATTTCCATGTTTTATCAGAATAATCGTAACCTGTACCACCGCCAAAACAAATCATACAGTCATTAGCTTCATCATAAACCATATCAATCCCACCTAAGCTGTTGGGTACTGTATAGGTGGGATATTCATTCCAACTCCATTTATAATCGGGCATTGGCCCTAATGCGAGTTCAACTCGTCCATTGTTTATCTCCGTATCCTCGAACTCCCCTCCCTCGAAATCCTCCGCCTCGTCCTGGAGCCACCAGCCGCCCATCTCGTCCTGGTACGTCTGCGGGCCGGAGCGGCTTTCCGCAACAACTTCCGTTTCCACATCGTTCCGTATCTCCGCATCGGGCGTATAATACACTATGGACGGTACGAGAAGAATCATTGCGACTAACAGTGGCGTCAGATATCTCATGTCGAACAACTCCTGAAAATAACGTATACGAATACGGCGAGGCGATATTTAAACCCATCGCGCAATTACTTCTCGGCTACAGGATATGGGAGGAGGGAGACGTTTTTTTTCCGGAAAATATCTACAGACAGAGGTTTGATGCAACCTCCGATGGGACGGGGCTGGTCTCCACGAATTTAAATGAAATGTGATTCAGGCGGAATAGTACTGGAATTAGGTATTTATACATAACGTTATTAAGACATGATAGTTTTCAAGAGCCGGATTGTGTGGCCATGACATTTCAGGAACGCGATTCTGACGGCCCAACGCTGATACCTGTCTTTGAAAGTGGCAATGGGGAATTAAAACCTCCCTGCCCGCCCTCTCCGAATGTATCATATATTCCTGATGACAAATCCAAAAGCAACAAAAGGGTAAAGGCATACTCCATGGCAGGATTCATAATGCTGTTAGTTGGGGTTTTGAGCAGGCAGATATTGATCTATATCGTCATGAACATGAAAAATGTGATCGATCATCTTTTCGGAGCCTTTTTCCTGTTATCCGGCATAGGATATTTCCTTGTATTATTACCCTATATCTCTTTGAACTGGAACAGACCTGAAAAGGTGGGCCGAAAACCGCTCATAGGTTTCATATTCATTGTTCTGAGTATTATACTGTACCTTGTATTGACCGTGATGGGAGGTATGGATAAAATTGGGAGGGATAGTTATTTTGAGGGAAGTTTTTCCACTGGATGGGTTTGCTCCATGTTCGGATTCGTTCTCCTGTACGCTGTAACTTTCTTCATTTTTTATCTGTTCGTCACAAGATTATCCAGAAAGGAGAAGATACCCTCCAAGGGGCTTTACTGGATCGGAATGATCGGATACTGTATCTCGGGATTGACATTCGGACTGTTCATGGGTCCACCCATATTCCTAGGATCAAACGGTCTTATCTTTATGGGAATGCTGTGGAACTATTTCACCTTGGCGAAATACAAATACGGGTATATCAGGGATATCGATATCGATTTTGTTGATCGTATGTGATGTTTGAAGATATGCGCATTAACAGTAGAAAGGTAGCACTCTGTCAGTCACCATCCGCCAGTCGGCCCGAAAGTAAGCGATAGAATGAATGTCCGAGCTGTTCGACCGAGGACGAACTGTTGTGCGGTTGAAATGTCTTTATTGATGTACAGTTCGATTTGGACTATGATAATAGAGCCGGTGGTGGGAACGACCATGACCGGCGGAGGTGAGTGCCGATCAATGTAGTCAACCCGGTACCCATCATCACCTCTTCTTGAGGTGAATGTCCACCTGGGGATAGGGTATCTCGATGCCGGCCTTGTCGTATTCCTCCTTCAGGCTCTTCTTCATGTCGTAGAAGACGTCCCAGTAATCCCCGGTCTTGACCCATGGCCTGACCACGAGGCCCACAGCGGAATCTCCCAGTTCCTTGACCGCGACCAGGGGTTTTGGATGTTTGAGCACCTTCTTGTGGGCCGTCAGCAGATCCATTGTAAGTTTTATCACCTTGTCCAGGTCGGCCGGGTAGGATACACCCACCTCCATGTCCACCCTTCTCCTGTTGTTCTTGGTGTAGTTAATGATGTTGCTGTTCCAGATGAGCTTGTTCGGTATGATGATGCGCTTGTTGTCCGGAGTATCCAGTTCGATGGTGTTGATCCCCACCTCCTTAATCTGCCCTTCCTCGCCGTTGACCTTGACGTAATCATCCTTCTTGAAGGGCCTCGTCACCGAGATCATGAATCCGGCGGCGATGTTCGCCAGCGTCCCTTCCAGGGCGAATCCCAGAACGAAGCCAAGTACCACCGAGATGCTCACGAGGGCCGCACCGAGGTTTACTCCCAGGAATCCCAGGGCGATGCCGAGTACGAATATATACAGCAGTATCCGTATCACCTTGGTGGTGAACTTGATGAGGAGTTCGTCCATCTTGCTCTTGCGCATGGTCTTCGTCAGCGTCATGGAGATGAGCAGCACCACTACCACGCCAAGGATCATCACGATCAGGAACAGAAGTATGTTCCAGATGCTCAGACCAATGGCCGGCAGTTCTTCCGTCAGCTCGTAACCGAACAATGTGGCGGTCATGTTATCACATTATAGTGTATGAAGAACAATGATATTAAATTATTCTCCATCAGCGGCCCAGGTTCTTTCCGGGAGAACCTATACCGTTCTTTGTGAGCCTCAGAGCAATATCGGGGACGGAGACAACTCAATGACCCATCATCTAATTATATCATGAGAACCATCAATTAACGGAACCAAAGGCCGGGTGAATGGCATGGAAAGGCACGGATTGACATTGACGTTGTTTGCGATCGCTCTGACCCTGCTTCCCTTCATTTCGATGGGATGTACCGACAGCACCGCGCAGCGGGTCGAGATACAGGTGGATTACACCGGGGACTGGTCGGGCACCATCAACGACGACGGCGTGGTCCTGAATATCGACGGGTTCGGTTTCTTCACGAAATCGATAACAGCAACCAGTATCGAGATAAACGTGAAGAAGGACGATGACGGCCTGGCCGAGCTCATCGTGAAGATCGTGCAGGACGGCAAGGTGCTGGCCAGGGGAAACTCCTTCGAGATCGGCGGTTCGGTGAAGGTGACGTATTCCTTCGTATGATGGCGGGGTGTTTTTTGTTCTTCGAAAGGTTGTGAAACAGATTCAGCTGGTTGTTATGGGATTCAAACGAGGGCGAGCCGGATAAAGAAATGCTCGACCTCTTCCAAGAATCACGAAAAATACATCCACACTCGTTTTCCAATTGAATAACCTACCAAATGCCGGGCCATTCCTCGAAGTTTTAGAGGCCGAGCAGGTGAGCGGGGGTTTTCCGAATCCTTATGAAAAATCTACATAAGTAATTTAAATTTTCGAGCAGGTAGGGCCGAGTTTTCTTTTTTTGAATATTTTCTTTTGTGAGGCCCTGCCAGCGCAGAAAATTGCACAAAAGAAAATACTCCAGCGCAGGCCTCTGGGCGGGGGCTCGGGATGGCATCCTCTCCCTGTAAGGTCGACACCCCCATCAGGTCCGCATCCGCTGTGTGCTCCGCTGCTCCGGTTCGGCCCGGTAGTGGTGAGAATCCAGAAATCGTTATATACGCTTCCTGTATTCTATTACTCGGTTCCAATGAATCCTCCGATTGTCTCTGCGGATTCCTCCATACACGGTGACTCCTCATCTTCTCTCCAACCAGCTATAGAAGGCAGGGAAAATAGAACAGGTAAAGGGCAGCAGATACGGAAAAACAGGAAGCCAGTCATTGCTGTGAAAATCATAGTACTCATCTTGCTGTTGATCGTCAGTTGCTTTTATGGATATCGCTCGTATTCGTGGGATCCCGTTTCGAAGGATTCCGATGATGATGGGGTGATTGACAAGAACGACCTATTCCCGAATGATCCGAAATACCAGACATTCGATGATCTTGATTTCCAATGGGTCGATATTATTCCAGGTACTTTCATAATGGGAAGCTCACGAAGTGAAGATGAGAGGGATCAACAACCTCAGCATCAGGTTAAAATATCAAAAGGATTCGAAATTCTTAAATACGAAGTGATCCAGGCACAATGGGAGGCTATTATGGGTAGCAATCCGAGTTTTTATAAAGGAGAATACAATCCGGTTGAAAATATTTCTTGGAACGAGTGTCAAACGTTCATAATGAAACTGGATGAACTCAACCCCTCTTTCAATTACCGACTGCCAACAGAAGCGGAGTGGGAATATTGTTGCAGAGCTGAAAGTGGAACAAAATACGGTTACGGGGATAATGAATCAAGACTTGGTAACTATGCATGGTATAACCATTATCCGTACAATGGTTCACTTGATGCTCCTGACAGAATGACGCATCCAGTAGGTCTTAAATACCCAAATACTTGGGGCCTTTATGATATGCACGGAAATGTTTGGGAGTGGTGTCAGGATTGGTATGACAAGAGTTACTATGAGGACTCACCAAACACAGATCCCAAAGGACCCGATTCGGGCACGCACAAGCTTGCTCGTGGAGGTAGCTATCAAGACTCCTATAGTTGGTGTGTGTCGTCCTTCCGCTGGTGTGTCAAGCCCGAAGTCCGGTTCCGACATCTCGGTGTCCGTCTCGTGAGGGAATCCGCTTGAGTGTGCTTCCTACGTAGCAGGAGGGGCGATCATCCGAAGAGATAATACTGGACCCACGGTCGGCGCACGAACGCCAACCACGAGGGCTTCCGCCCTCGTCTATGAACGTTCAGTAACATTAATGATTTCTTTGGTATCGGACCCGCGCCCACTATCGTTCCGGGGCATCAAATAGATACCCCTGCGCCCGCAGGGACGTAACCCTGCGGACATGCGCCTATGCCACCCCTATTCCCCGCCCCGGCTATCGGGTCCTCTTTGTTGAAGAGAGTAAGTCAAACGATTGAAACTGGCCCCAAAAAAGGAACGCTAATTCCCCGCAAGCCTATCGCCCCTTCTCCTCCAGCGCCGCTAGGATCTTCTCTGCAGTAAAGGGCGGGTCCGTCAATCTCACCCCGATGGCGTCGTATATCGCATTGGATACGGCCGGAAGCGCCCCGTTTATGCCTATCTCCGATACGCTCTTGGCCCCGTAAGGCCCCGTGGGCTCATGCGTGTGCACCAAAAAGCTTACTATCTCCGGGATGTCCGTCGTCCGGTATATCTTGTAGTTCTTGAAGTTGGGGTTCAGCATCCGACCCTTGTCGTTGAATATGTATTCCTCGGTCAGTGCATAGCTCAGCCCATTCAGGAGCGCACCCTCCGTCTGCCCCTCCGCCAGCTTCGGATTGATGGCCTGCCCGCAGTCGGTCCCCGAAACGTACTTCAGGCACCGTATCTCACCCGTATCGATATCTATCTCCACCTCGACGAAATGGGCCGCGAAGGGGGGAGGAGACTTCTCCGTTATATGCGATGCCGTCCCGATGATCTGGTGCTGGTCCTTCTGGTACAGCGAATAGAGGCCCACATCCCCGAAGGATACCGATCTCCCGGTAACTCGCGACGTTACCTTTCCATCCTCCGCATCCAGGTCCCCGGCTTCCTCGCCAAGCATACCGGCCCCCACCGCGATTATCTTTTCACGCACCTCCGCCGCCGCCTTTCTCACCGCCGTACCCGTAAGATATGTCGTGGATGATGCGTACGCCCCAACGTCGAAGGGGGTGATGTCCGTATCCGAGGAGTACACTATGATATCGTCCGTTACGCACCCCACTTCCTCTGCGGCGATCTGTGCCAGTATCGTATCCGAGCCGGTTCCAAGGTCCGTCGCCCCCACCAGGAGGTTGAAGGAACCGTCGTCGTTCATCTTCATGCTGGCCGCCCCCATGTCAATACGGGGGATCGACGAGCCCTGCATCAGGCAGGCCTCTCCTATGCCCCGCCTCGTACGGGAATTCTCCCCGCTGCCGCCGCCGCTTCCCCTTCGGGCCCACCCGATCTCCTCCGCACCCCGATCGATGCACCGGTCGAGCCCGCAGCTGCCAATTGTCTGGGGAACTCCCTCCCCGCCCTCTCCCAGTGCCTTGAACACCGGGGAGGTCTCTCCGACCCTTATGTGGTTCTTCCTTCTGAGATCCAGGGGGTCCATTCCGAGCAGGATGGCCATCTCGTTGACGTTGCACTCCATGGCGAAGGCCGCCTGGGTGGCCCCGTAGCCCCTGTAGGCTCCCGGCACCGGCAGGTTCGTGTAGACCGCTTCCCCCACGAACTTCACGTTCTCGCAGCGGTACAGCGGCAGGACCTTGGAGCCGCAGTTGCATACCACGGTGAGGCCGTGAGAGCCGTACGCCCCAGTATTGGATAAACAGTACATGTCGATGGCGGTGATCCGTCCGTCACCGTCGCAGGCGGTCCTGAGAACCGTCTTTATGGGATGACGCGTTCTCGCGGAGACGAACTCCTCCTTCCTGCTCATCTCGTAGAGCACGGGGCGGCCGCATCTCTGCGCGGCAAGGGCGGTCAAGGGCTCCAGGAGCACCTCCTGCTTCGTTCCGAAACCACCGCCGATCCGTGGCTTGATGATCCTGACCATCTTCACCGGGATGCCCAGGGCCTGGGCGGTTATCCTCCTTGCGTGGAACGGGACCTGGGTGGATGTCACCACCACGATACGGCCGTCGGGATCGAGGTAGGCCAGACAGACGTGTGGCTCGATGGGGCAGTGCTGCGCGTAATGGGCCCTGTAGGTTCTCTCGACGACTATAGGTGCCTCTGCAATGGCCCTTTCCACATCCCCGAACTCGGCCTCCACCCGTGCTGCCAGGTTCCTTTCCGGATCGTAGGGTACGGGTATGATGACCCTTGCCTCCTCCTCGTCGTGGATCACCGGCGCCCCCGCCTCCTGGGCCAGATCGGCATCAAGCACGGCCGGGAGCACCTCGTACTCCACCTCTATGAGCTTTACGGCCTTCCTTGCGGCCTCGGGGGACTCTGCTATCACCGCTGCGACGCGGTCCCCGACGAATCTTACCTTGGAATCTATTATGAACGTATCGTAGGGGGAGGGCTCCGGATATCCCTGTCCCGCCGTGGTGTGGGGTATCCTGGGTACGTTCTCGTGAGTTAATATATCAACCACGCCCGGGACATTATGGGCTTCGGATACATCTATGCTCAGGATGCGGGCATGGGCGTGGGGTGATGAAAGAACCCTCATGTGAAGATGATCGCCACCGGCCCAGTCCGCCACGAAGAGGGCCCGGCCGGTGACCAGACCCCTGCCGTCCACTTTCCTGTCGCTGTGTCCAACGACCTTGAGCTCGTCCGGTCCCGTCATTGCTTCACCTCCCTCATCTCCCGGGCGGCCTTCTTCACGGCCTCCAGTATCTTGACGTAACCCGTACATCTGCAGAGATTCCCGTCCAGGGCGATCTTGATCTCGCGGTCGGTGGGCTCGGACCTGACGTCCAGAAGGGCCTTGGCCGACAATATCATCCCCGGTGTGCAGTATCCGCACTGGACCGCTCCCTCCTCGATGAAAGCCTCCTGCAGCGGATGGAGGCTGTCCTTGGTGCCGATGCCCTCGATGGTGACTACCTTCCTGTCCTGGACGCTGGGGGCCGGGACTATGCAGGAATTGTAGCTCCTGCCGTCGATCAGCACCGTACAGGCCCCGCAGTCCCCCTTGTTGCATCCCCTCTTCACACCCCTATATCCCTCGCGCCTGAGCACATCCAGCAGCATCTCGTCGGCACCGATCGAAAATACCCTGTCCTTTCCATTTATGTTCACCTTGAGTTCCATGCGATCACCTTCCTCCCCCGTTTTCGGTAAGGGCCCTCACTATCATTACCTTCAGAACTTTCCTCGGATAATCTTTTCCATATCTAAAATCACGTGGTTTGATCCCCTCGATGTGCTTGACGACGATCTCGTCTATCCGGTGTCGATCATACACGCTTCCTTCGAGCTCCTCCTCGAGGCCGGTTAGGCGAACGGGAAGGGAGGTTACTCCGGACACTGCTATGCGAACCCTTTGGAAACCATTGCTCCTCCCGAATCCCACGGCGAGGTTAATGGCGGCGAAATCACCCTCGGTCCGATTGAGCGTGCTGAACCTGAAGATATGCTCTCTTTCGTAGATGGGCATCCTCACCTCCGTGAGTATCTCTCCGGGCCCCAGCTTCCTCTCGGGCTGCCCCCCGAACCATTCCTCCGCGCTGTATTCCTTTTCACCATCTCTCGAGCAGGTAACCATTCTGGAATCCAGTGCGAGAAGGGAGACGGGAAGGTCCGACCAGGGGTACAACATGGTTATGTTACCTCCCACGGTGACCTGATTCCTGACGGGGGTCGTTGCTATATGGAGGGCGGTCTGATGTAGAATACCGTAATTCAACCGTCCCAGTTCCGGGTTGCACAGGAGGTCTCTTATTCGTACCATGGAACCCAGCACTATCTCCTCGGGCCCTATTGTGATCGTAGAAGGGGCTACTCGGGAAATGTCCACGAATACCGTATCCTCCCTTGTCCTTCTGAATTTCAGGCTGGTCCCACCGGCCACCAAAAGGCTTCCATCATTTAGAAGCAGCTCGGATGCTTCCGCAAGGCTGTTCGGTAAAAAGTATCTATCCTCAGTCATTATATCTCATCCTGTGATCTTGACCATGAAACGCTCAGGAAAGAATTGATGGATAGTATTTTAATTTTCTCTCTCCACTGGTTCACTGAATTCAGCCAGAGCCTCCAACGGGTCGAGGATCGGGATCCTCGTTCGTCGGTGAAAAGAAGGATCGTGCGTGGGCGGATCAGATGGGGATGACATTCCTTGCCAATTTTCTCCCACGTACGGAGGCCGGATCGAACATCACACGATTGTTATCGAGTATAACGGCCCCTCTCGATATATCCGTGTAGTGAAAGAAATAATTTATATCATCATCGCCCTGTATCATCCCGTAGCCCTTCCTGCTGTTGAACCATTTCACGAAGCCGTCCATCTCCTTCCCCCGTTATGGATGATGCACATGAACGATTCGGTTATGGTCGGTCTGAGATTTAACGTTTGGGGATAAAGGAGAGGGGACGCCTGAAGGAAGATGAATGGAAGCAATGGAGGAGTGTATATTGTTATCGGGAGTGATCGTAGGATGAACATCATAGTTGTGGATACGGAGACGACCGGACTGGGACAGCAGAAGGGGCGGGAGGACGCAGTGGTCCAGGTGGGTGCCGTTGTGATCTCGGGCGGTATGATAGAGGACCGCTTCTCGGAATACTGCTGGCCGGGCGAACGCTATTTCGAAGATGGAAGGGCCGCAAAGGCCCTCGCCGTGAACGAACTGGACATCGAACTGCTCCGAAAGGCATCCCCCAGCCGTAGCGTGGCAGCCGCCTTCCGGAACTGGCTCAAGTTCCATCTACCGGGAACGATGACCGCCTACAACGTCGCATTCGACCGTCCATTCCTGGAATTGCCGCCCTGGAGCCTCCACGAGATAGAGGGGCTGAGGTGGGGAAAATGCATCATGATCGAGGCTTCTCGACGCCTGGGAGAGATGGGTCTGAACCACCGGAACAGGCGTTTCGGCGACTGGAAATGGGTAAGGCTTTCCGATGCTGCAAAGCTTTCTGGCGTGGAACTGTACTCTGCACACGATGCGCTGTCCGATGCCGAGGCGGCGGCCGAAATAGTGATCGAGATGAAACTGGACATATGACCCAGCAGGCAAGGACGCCTTCCGTTCTATCGGGTAAATTTATAAACGTACACGGATATCCAACGGGGATCCCCATGGAAGTCAGGCTAATCGAGGACGAACAGCTCCTGTATTCCGAGAACGATGTGAAAGGATGGGCCGATCTTCCTGCGATACTGGGTTCCAAATGGAGCTGCGATCTGGTCCTCACCGACAGGAGATTCATCATCCTCAACCGGGAGAACATGATGGCACTTCCCCAGACGGCTGCGAGAATGCTGTTGGCAGGAAGCCCGAACAGGATGGAATTCCCCCTGTCCGACGTTGAATCGTACGGGGGAAGGATCAAGAAGGGCTTCTTTCGGAACCGGCATATCTTCACGGTCCATACGAAGCTGAAGAAACGCGTGGAGCTTCGTGCCGTATTGAACTTCCACGTGAAGGACAACGAGAAATGGGTCGCGGGCTTTCGGAAGGCCTTGGACCGTGAAGAGGAAGGGGGAAGGGGACTCGTCCGATGCAACTACTGCGGCTCGCTGATGATGAGCGATTCGCTGGAGTGCCCCAATTGCGGTGGAAACAGATAACGGGAGCGGACCTTGCATTTCTGTCGAATTTTATGCTAGAAACTATATGTACCCTTCAATCAATGCCATGATTGTGACGAGCCCCCGCGGGAGATCGACAGATATATTTCAGTCCAGAAAGATATCTAAAAAAACCTCTTATCTCGCTTATCCAACTGCACGCGGTCTCCCGCCGGGCTCGTCCGCGTAGGCTCGGACCTTTATGACCGGGATCCCCCTCATTGTAACACAATGTTGCTTCATCGAAGGCGGCCATCGAGGTCCGTTTCGATCCTTGTGACAGGTGTGATCGGGGAGCGGAAAGAGTAGGGTCCGGGGCGCGGTCGTTCTTGCGCCACAGTGGATTGTACCTAGAGCAGGGTATACTGACTGATATCCTTGCGGGCGTCGGCAAGCTCCCAGGGCCATATCTGAATGACGTACATGTACCTGATGAGGACGCGCTTCAGGGACGAGCGCAGCTTGCTGGTATCCACCACACCGTAGGCGTCCACCGACTGGGTGGCGTCGCTCCCCGTGGAATGGGGACTTATGGTGGGCGTGTCCCACTTGAGCTCCTTCTTGTACAGCTCTTTTACGTCCTGAAGGATGACCGTGTCATTGTCGAAGTTCTCAAGGACTCCCTTGAGCGCGCTTCCGTCTATGGTAAGAACAACTATTTCCCTTCCAAGGAGGGACTGAAGCTTTTCCGTCATGAGCGACATCGTTATACCTCTTTTGTAACACATTATTGTTGGATGAATGCGATAACTGAGGGGGCTATATCTACAATCTACTATAGAATATTTATCGTCTCATTTGAGGGCAATGGCCCTAATTCTTATTACCGATCCTCGCCTTGAGACCGCTCCTGTCCATTTCCACCTTCATCCAGTTCCGGACAACCGTGTGCTGCTGCTTGATGAAGATGCACTTGCCCTCCTCGATGTCCCGCTCAGCGAGCACTTGGGGTCCTATGACGGCTCCCTTGCCGATGCGTATGCCGGGATACGTACCCGAGAGGATGCCGGTCCTGCAGCCCTCTCCCATGATCATGCCGAACTTGTTCATTCCGGTATCGACCATGGAATTTCCAACACGGATCCTTACATTCTTCTCATCGAAGCGAAAATTTGCAGTGGTGAACTTGGCTCCCATGGAGCAGTTGTCCATTATGACCGAATCCCCGACGTAGTTCTGGTGGAACCAGACGTTCTCGCCGGTGTAGACGTTCTTCAGCTCGGTGGAATAACCAACAACGGTCCCCGTTCCGAGGTGGCAGCCTCCCCAGACCAGTGAGTTGTTCCCGATTATGCAGTCCTTCCCAATAAAACACGGTCCCCTTACCACAGCGTGCTCGAATATGCGCGTCCCCTCGCCAATGAACACGTTCCCGTCGATGATGGCGGTATCATGTATCCTTGCGGATGGGTGGATGCTGGCCGAATCCGCTTGCGAGAGGTAATGATCCTTCATGTCAAGTATGTGCCAGGGGTACTTCAGGGGGATCCAGGGACCGGAATATCCCACCGCTCGGAAGTCGAAACCTTCCTTCATCATCAGGTCCATGGCCACCTCGTACACGTCATCCTTCGACGTGGAGGCCCGCTTCATGTACTCGAGCAACGAATCGAATTTCCTGTGATAATATACACCGATGGATACCAGGTCCGATGGCTCGTTCCCCTCGCCGGGCTTTTCCACCATTCCGACGATCCGGTCCCCGTCTAGCATGAAATAGCCTCCCGGGAAATAGGAACTCACCCGAAAGCCCAGAAGCCTGGCGTCCCCGGGTCCTGAAAGAAGTTCACGGATACCCTCGGCCCCCACGATGTCCTCCGCGTTGATTATCAGCACTTCCTCCCCCCTGGCCGGTTCCGCACCCGACATGATAGCATCCGCCATTCCAAGGGGTTTTTCCTGTATGGCGTACTCCACCTCGCTGCCAAGGAGCTCCCGGAGGGGGCCGACGTTACCGGGGGCCGCGATCACGATCATCCTCTCGACGCCGGCTTCCCTGAGCACATCCAGCTTTCTGCGGATGAGCTCACGACCCATGAACTTGAGGGTGCACTTGGCCTTCGTGAGAGGGTACATTCTCTTTCCAATTCCACCTGCCAGGACAATCGCCAACATGTTAACACCTGCTCGTATTGAAATCGTCATTGAGTTAATGCTATTTATTGTCAATGGTACTAACCTTCGATGTATCGGAGATACATCAAGATTCGGAGCTTGACAATGTTCGCGGAATCTTGCAGCCTGTAGATTTCGCCTGCGAAATCGAAGGCTCAGTAGTATCTCTGATGCCACGGAGCTAAGCGGGAGCCTGTAGAGTTCGCCTTCGAAATCGAAGGCTCAGTGGTATCTTTGATGCCACGGAGCTAAGCGGGAGCCTGGAAGGACCGATTCCGCTGAATATCATCTACCCGGCCATTGGACGGTAGCATGTCAGATCGTTATCGTTCCCCCTTCCCCACCTCTTTCAGCCATCCGTTCTCCATGGCGGCGAGATAGAATTTCTCGTTTTCGGAATCTATGACCAGCTTCTCCCCCCGCTTGTGTCTTGTTCTTCTGGTCCATTCGGTGAAACTCTTTCGCACCACGTACTTCTTGGGCTCCGTTCCGCTCACGTCCCGATAACGTTTCATGTGCTGACCCCGGAAGCTCGAGTAATTGCCCGCATAGGGATGAATCTTGCCGTCGGATAGCAGAAATACGGTATCGCACACATTGTCAAGGAAGTTCCTGTCATGCGAGACGACTATCACGGTTCCGTCGAAGGAGTTCAGGGCAGCCTCCACCGAACCGATGGACGGGATGTCCATATGATTGGTGGGCTCATCCAGGAGCAGAAGGTTGCAGGGTTCCAGAAGCAGCCTCAGAAGGGCCAGCCTGGCTCGCTCGCCCCCGGAAACGAACTTCACCTTGCTGTTCATTATATCTCCCTTGAAATTGAACTGGCCCAGAAGAGCTTTCGCGTCGTTCTCCCGCAGACCCTCCTTGCCTCTCATAACCTCCTCGAGAAGCGTGTTCTCGGGTTCAAGGGACAGATGTGCCTGGTCGAAATAGCGCCATTTAACACCCTGGCTGACGTGGATCGCACCCCCGTCCGGTCTCTCCTGTCCCACCAGCAATCGAAGGAAGGTCGTCTTTCCGCATCCGTTGGGACCGATAAGGCCGATGCGCTGGCCCGTATAAATATCGAATCGGGCATCATCGATGAGCTTTCTGTCGCCGAAGCTCTTCGAAACGCCGCCGCTGTCGGCGATGTTTATGCTGGACTTGAAGGCCGTATCGAAGCGGAAACGCAGCATGTATGATTTTAGGACGGGATTTTCCACACGGGCCGTATTGGCAAGACCTCTTATCCGTCCTGCCAGCTGTTTCTTGTAGCGGAATCGCCTCTTCATCTTCTCCACTGAGCGCCTCTTTCGCTCCGCCTCGGCCTTGGCCTTCAGATATCCGCGGGTCCTAGCCCGGTCCCTCATACCCTTCTGCTCAAGGTATTCCTCGAAGGGAACTCCGTAAACATCTATCCCCTCCCCCCCTATCTCGAAGACACCGTCCACCAGGCTGTCCAGGAGGTACCTGTCATGCGATATCATCATCACTGCGCCGCGAAAGGAGGACAGCCGGTCCTCCAGCCATTCGATGGTATCGATATCCAGATGATTCGTTGGTTCGTCCAGGAGCATGAGGTCGCTGCGGCGTGGATTACAGAACACTCCGGCAAGGGATACCTTCTGACGCTCCCCACCCGAGAGATGGTCCAGAAGTGCATCCGGCCCCGCTTCCATGTTCATCTCCCGCAGGAGCTCCATGGCCCTGTCGAGAGACGGGCCGTCCCTCACGGCCATGGCCTCCTCCTGCAGCTTCTGGTACTCGGACAGGAGCCCCGAATACTCGCCCGACTCGTATATGCCGGGATCACCGAGACGATCCTCGATACCGGATATCCTTTCGCTCAACTCGTCGTCCACGGCATGTTCGCCCAGATAATCTCCAACTGTCAGACCGGGCAGGTTCTCGATGGTCTGGGGAAGATGTCTCTTCTTCAGACCCTCCTTCAACCACAGGTCGCCGAAATCCTGTTTCTCGGTGCCCAGTATCATCTTGAAGAGCGTGGATTTACCGGAGCCATTGGCTCCGATGAGGCCTATGAAATCATCTTTTCTGACATCGAAGGTAGCGCCCTCGAAAAGTGTCTTGCCTCCGAAACCCTTGGATATCTCTCCGGCCCTGATGAGGAATTCCATGGCTGGCGATAGGCAATTTTCGCCTATAGGCTTTTGGGTGATATTCGACGCGGAGGGTGGTGTTTAAAGCTGAGATACTCCAGCAATCGCTCATATCTTTCATGAGGGAGAGGTTTGTGCGAGAGGTAGCCATTTTCATATGACAGAAAACATCTCCGAAGATTTATTACCTCGAAAAAGCATAATTGCCATTCAGCGTGCTCTCAAAAATGGCCTGTACATCAAAGAGATAGGTGAAATACAATGCCCTTCTGTCCCAACTGCGGAACGGAGATCTTCGAGGACGAGAAGTTCTGTACGAGTTGCGGAAGCAGATATGCCGCCCGCAGGAGAAGGAGCATCGAGCCCGCAATGCCAGGCAATGACATCGAGAAGGTCCGGCTCAAGATGGATATGAACAAGGAGTCCCAGAGAGAACTCCATGACATGGCCATCCTTCATAACGTCGGGGGAGAAGTCGTTATGAGGGAGGCGAAATACAGGGGGATAAAGAGCCTGGACGAGAGCACGAAGGCAAATATTGCCCCGGTGTTCAACATAGGGGACAAGGATTTCTCGGCCCGACACTGCCCTGTTTGCGACAAGAGAATAACCGATAACAACGAGATAGAATCATGTACCCACTGCTCTCTCACCTTCTGCGAGAGCTGTGCTTACAAGGCCAAGAAATGGGCGGAGAAGATCGGTCTGGAGAAGATTCCCCTGGCGATGCTGGACGAGTATGACGAACCCATGTGCAAGAACTGCTGGCGCGAATTGAGGAACGTGGTGGACAAGCTCGACAGGTACAGGGAATCGACGGGAGAGAAGACGGGTACGGGGCTGGAGATCGAGGTGGAGGTGAGCGGACCAAAGGAGATGAGGAATTTCGCAGGAGAGTTCAAGCTCATCCCCGCAGGCAAGTTCCTGATGGGCGGAGAGACGGGTTACAGCGACTCGAGGCAGGTCCATTCGGTCAGGCTGTCGGAACCGTTCTATATCGGCATATACCAGGTCACCCAGGAAGTATGGAGAGCGGTGATGGAAGACAATACGAGCCGCTTTAAGGGAGACCATCTGCCCGTCGAGAACGTCTCCTGGTACGACTGCCAGAAATTCATCAAGAAGCTCAACAGGATGGAAAGGACGTACCGGTACCGGCTCCCCAGCGAGGCGGAATGGGAGTACGCCTGCCGCGCCGGGAGTACTGGCAGATACTGCTTCGGCGAGGACGAGAGTCTTCTCGAACAGTACGCCTGGTACTGCCTGAACTCCGGGGACCGGCCTCCCAGGAAGGGTGGTTATCTCGGATATGACAAGGACGACTGGGCCAAGAACATGTGGGGCGGTACCACACACGTCGTGGGTACGAAGAGACCTAACCGCTGGGGGCTTCACGACATGCACGGGAACGTCTGGGAGTGGTGTGAGGACAGTTGGCACCCCGATTACGAAGGGGCGCCGTCCGACGGCCGGGCCTGGACGCGTGGCGGGGACTCAAGGCGGGTGCTCAGAGGGGGCTCCTGGGATGACCTGGCCTATCACTGCGCCTCGGCCTACAGGTTCAGGCTCGAACCGGGTTTTCGGCCATTGAACCTGGGATTCCGCCTTGTAAGGTCCATATGATCCATCCCGGTTGGGTAAATTAGCGGTGTATGCCTTCATCCTTGAGCTCACTGTTTCCATCCATTCTATCTCCCCGATCACGTCCTCGAGGAGCAGGATGGCGAGACGCCATTCCGGGTCCATTTTCCCCTGATTTTACAGAAATCCGATCTCTGTCGAATCTTGTGCCTCTTTTATTAAGTACACAATAGACCAATTTGCTTTCTAGATATCATTCCCGATGCATCTTTCGGGGATATTGGAAGAGGAGGATATCAAGGAAGTGAGAAAATGGCAGAGGTTACTGAAATAATCGATAATGAACCCCTGGATACGAATTCTTTCAATCTGCCGAAAGTGGGGCCATCACACACATCCGCGAGTGAGAAATATCCAAGACCCCTTGATTTCGACAAATACGGAAAGCTCAACAACGGCAACAGGCGGGCGATATACGGATTGATCACGAAAAGGCCGGGGATATACCATTCGGAGATCGGCGCCGAACTGGGGATAACCGGGGGCGTGCTGGCGTATCATCTAAAAAAGCTAGAGGAAGGACTGCTCATCCGATCCAGCTACAATGGATATATAAAGGGTTTCTTTCCAGCGAAAAAGAAGGGAGGAAAGGAGAAGAAAAGCCAGCAGAAGATGGCCCCCCTTCTCACGCGCAAGCAGAAATCCGTACTCAAGATCATCGAGGGGGAGTGGGGCATATCCACGATCCAGATCGCGAATGAGCTCGGCAGGACGAGGCAGACCGTAATTTATCACACCAACGTGCTGTCGAAAATGGGAAAGATACGGAAGATACGGGTGGAGGGAAAGCCACTCTGGTTCACGGAAAAGCAATTAGGGTAGTCATGATCATAGAAAGCCGCCCAGGGAAGGAAGGTCCAGAAAGTCCATATCGAATGCTCGTATCCCATCCATGGCGGTGGAGTCATCTATTCTTTCGCAGCCCCTAAATGCCGCCGCAAGGCTGGTCCTCCACCAGAGATCGGTAAAAAGGGTCGCCAGGCAGCCGAAATAGTATTCGGGAAAATCCTTTACATCGCCCTCCGGATCCGACCGGCAGACGAATGCGGCGTATCCGTACGTGAGGTCCCGCTCGATAAGTCTGCGGCAATGATCCTCCATGACCATTCTTCCTTCCGGATCGGGTTCCAGAAGGGAGATGTCGGAGAGCGGAAATCTTGATCGAAGCTCTAGTCCTCCAGTATCCGAGAGGCGGTTCACCTCGATATGCTTCCCCACGATCCTGCAGACGATCCAGTTCATTTCCTCGTCCGTCCAGACAGGCAGGTCAGATACCTTCCGGAGGGAGAACGTGTCCCTGGCGCCGTCCAGGGCGGATCCCGTGAGATCGAGGGGCACTGCCTCGACCATTGCTTTCCGTACATTCCCGGGACCGGAAAGCGATCCCTGACCCATTGACGGAAGGGAGGCCAACCTCTCAATGAAGCGTGGAAATCCGTGTTCCGAAAGCAGATCGAGCGAAAGTTGTACAAGGGCGTTTCTCGTGAGCCATTCACTTCCAGTGGGCAAGCTGGCGCAGAAATCATCGTAGGTGACGGAGATCTCCCTCGATATCTCTTGGAGACCCATGTAGTCGGCCATTGCAATGGCATGCTCGGCCAACTCCGTCATGTCCGTGCCCCTGCCTTTCCCATTCACTCCCCTACATGAGAGATTGACGTTGATCTGAACCCTGTCACCGACATGAACGTGTACGGGGAACATCCTGCAATAGATGGGTCTCCTCTCGTATATGGTACAGCGGCGATCGTCCAGAAAATGACAGGAGCCGGCGCCTCCTTTCAACTTCAGGAAATAGCTTCCGGTGACCGTCCCGGTTATGGATCTCCCGACGAGAGCCTTCGATAGCAGCGGATCACCGGAAAAGGTAAAATTCTCCTCTCCCACAAGCTCCGGTTGGCACAGGCAGCAAAGAGCACAGCCTTCAATGCATTCCAGGTATTTTCCCACGGTTTCCGTTATGTCGACATACACGGAGGTCGAATCGGATTTATTCTATTAACGTGTTGTGAGATCTTCTTCCGCACCACTTTTTCTTTTCGCTCCACTTTTTCTTTTAGCTCCTGTCTCCGCTGGACGAGGGGCATAAAAGAAAAAGCGGCTCAAATAAGAAAATGCCCCTCGCCCTGCTCGACAGGAGAAGAATGGTTTGGTAGGCATTCCGACGTATCCTTTCGACATTAAGTAAAGCGGCTCTCGTTGTCCCCTGCAGGCACAACTGAGTTGCCGGGAAAGTGTTCCGTGCGATCTCGGTAGCCGGGGGGTGGAAATGGAGTGGCGTAGGCGAATACTAGCCCGCCATCATAAAATAACGATGCATGATAATAAGGGCCTATCCGGGCCCGGGGGTCGGCGCAAGCCGACCCATGTTTTCCATATCGGCTTTATAGGACTCTAACGAGGTCGGCCAATGCCTGCCGGTCGCCCGTAGGTTCACTTACCGAGGGTGCTAGGCAGGATAAGATGGAATTTTGACGGAGGAAGAATAATATCGAATGACGCTCATGCTGAGAAGCGGGTGAAGGCATTTCCACACCCCTTCGGACTCCCATCTCTGCTGGAGGAATTCGAATGGAATACAAGAATATAATATCCCTGGAAAGTGACTCCATCGGGAGGATAACCTTAAACGATCCTCCGTACAATGCACTGAGCATAGAGATGATGGCGGAGATAAGCGAGGCCCTCAGCATATTCCGCACGAGCGATATCAAGGTGCTCATCCTGGAGGCAAGGGGGACGTTCTTCTCAACCGGACTGGACCTGCGGGAGCATCTCGATGCCAGTATCGAGGACGTCATCAGGGTCTATCATACCGTATTTTCCAATCTCGAGAGGATCCATGCCCCGACGCTTGCCCTGGTCGGCGGAGCTGCACTGGGTGCCGGATTCGAGCTGTTGCTGTCCTGCGACATGGTCATCGCTTCGGATGCTGCCGAGTTCGGTCTCCCACAGGTCAGAGCCGGGACCATACCCACCATCGCCCCCACCCTTCTGCCCCGGATCATGCCCGGCAAGAAGGCGGTTGAGCTGATGCTTACAGGCGACAGTGTCGGTGCCAACAAGGCCATGGAGCTGGGTATCGTGAACCACGTTCTGCCCCGGGAGAGCTTTCGGGAGGACGTGGAAATATTCATTCGGGAGATGCTGCTGAAGAACAGCAGTGCCATTATGGGCCTCGTGAAGAAGGCATATCTTAAGGGTCTTGAGCATCCGCCAGAAGAAGCCCGAAGGGAGATAGAGAGGATATACACGGGCGAGCTAATGAGAACGGACGATATGGAGGAGGGACTGTCCGCTCACCAGGAGAAGAGACCCCCCATATGGAAGAACCGATGATCCCGTCCCTGCGCGGTGGGAGATCCATCAGATCCAATTAATAACAGGTCGCTTCCGGGTAGTGAATGTAATGAGGGATGAATACGACGTTATAGTGGTCGGGGGCGGCCTTGGTGGACTCTCCGCCGGAGCCTTCCTCGCCAAGGCGGGCCTGCGGACCATCGTTCTGGAGAGACACTCCGTACCGGGAGGATACTGCACGGATTACCGGAGGCGGGGATTTCATTTCGACAGCGCGGTCCATTACCTCGGAAGACCCGACCTGTTCCTGGAGATACTGGGAGCACTGGACGTGGCCGACCGGGTTACTATGGCGCCCATGGACCCCGACGGTTTCGACGTCTATCGCTTTCCCGACTTCCAGTTCAGGGTGCCGTCCTCGACCTCCCGCCTCGAGGAGCGCCTACAGGATAAATTTCCAAGGGAGAAAAGGGGCATACGCAGATACGTGCGGCATCTGTCCCATTTCATCGATATCGCGAGCCAGGCCCGTAACGGCATGGGGCCCGGTTTCCTGTCCTCTTTCCCGCTGAGGCATACCCGGCTCCTGCCGTACATGAGAACGACCCTCGGCACCTTTCTGGGCAGGATTACCTCCGATGCGAGGCTCAAGGCTGTCCTGGGGGCCCATTGGGGCATACACGGAACTGTTCCGTCCTCACTTCCGCTCTTTCTGGCCCTTGGCGGTATGGCCCATTACATGGAGGGATCATGGTATCCCGCCGGAGGTACCGGAAAGATATCGAGAGCCATGTCGGAAGCTCTGAAGGGATACGGGGGCGAGCTGAGATTGAGGAGCGAGGTGGAGCGGGTCCTCTGCGACGGCGGAAAGGCTGTCGGTGTGGAGCTTCCGGAAGAGGAAAGGATCTACGGTAACAGAATAATAATGGCGGGGGACGTGTGGGACGGTGTGGAAAGACTGCTGAAGGAAGCCCCTCTCAGGCCATCTTTGAGAGCGAGGGTGGGGCGGTTGGATGCATCCAACTCCATGGTGCATCTTCACGTGGGCCTGTCCTCCGTTCCGAGATCGTGGAAATGGGGCTCCTGCAATATCTGGAACTATCCCGGTCACGACTTCGACCGTCTGTACGGAGAATTGAAAACGACAGTCCTGCCAGAGAGGACGGCCACCTTTTCATCGGTTGGATACATGAAGAATCCCGACTGCTCGCCGGAAGGGGGTAAATACGGCCCCTCCGTATCGGTCCTCGCCCCCGTGGACCCCAGGCATTTCAGCCCATATATGAGTATGGTCGGAAGAAAGAGAACGAGGGAGTACCGGGCGCTAAAGGAAGACCTCGAAGCGAGGATGATCAAGGCGGCAGAGGATATCTTTCCCGGGATCGGAAGCTCTGCAAGATACGTCGAGGTGGCGACTCCGTTCACCCAGTACCGATATACGCTTTCCCGGCTGGGGTGCAGCTACGGATTCGCGAGGAACATGCAAAACTGGTACGTTGGAAAGCCCGCGTGGTACCGACCACTCAAGAACGTCTGGTGGACGGGGGCCAACGGCGGTTTTCACGGGGTAATAGGTGCCCTTCAGACCGGTCTTCTCACCGCTGCGGACGTTTCCGGCATTAACCCCGGCAAGCTCAAGAAACCTCTCGGTCGGAAAAGATGATCCTGAGAACTCACGCTACTGATCAGGGTTGCTTAAAATATGGATATAGTACGCTTGCCAGGTAATTGGTGTTGGGCATCCGACGACGAGTTACAGGAATATGTGCACACTTGATATGTATATAGGGGGGACCGGAGTCCCCCCGTTCTTTTACATAGGAGGTGATCCATCCGCAGGTTCCCCTACGGATACCTTGTTACGACTTAACCC
>CAYRFL010000065.1:0-22525 GCA_964423515.1 uncultured archaeon | reverse complement strand
TGGCCAATCGGTTTCCGAAACTGGTCCCTACAATTTTGATTTCTCAGACGGGCTCATAACACCGTATTAATACAATAAAAACGTGTATATACATATCTTTAATGCAACGCATGAATGCAGAATCGGAGGACACAGTATGCCAGCAGGACCACATGCCGATAGACGGGGAGTTTCCCCCGTGTACGTCTTGATATCCGTAATGATCGTATCGATATTGCTTATGAGCAGTTTACCCATGGAACTCATCCAGAGGAAATCATGGGAAGGGGCCGATGTCTCCCCCGATGGAGGAAAAGGAAATTCATCCCTTCCCGGCGGCCTGTTTCGAGGCGGCGGGGCCGAGGTGAGACTGGCCGAGATTATGTTCGATCCCGCCGGTGACGACGAAGGCTCAGAGTGGGTAATGATATACAACAACGGTACGGACCCCCAGGACCTGGATGGATGGGGACTTTCCAACGGCGACGGTGAGGTCGATGCCCTTCTGCCCGACTGGACCCTTCCGGGAGCTTCCACGCTCTATGTGCATTTCGGCATGGGGGAGGACGAGAGCGACTTCGAGGATTTCGTGGGTCGTTATTATACCAACAATCCGTACGAGATATTCGACAACACGGCTGATGCGGTCGCACTGTTCTCCGGCGATGCATCCAATACCACGATGGTCGATTACATGGGATGGAAACTGGCGGGGGTGACGAATTTCACCGGTGGCAGGGCCGGCACCTGGGCCTCGAATGCCGGCGTCTGGTCCGATGGCGACCTCGTAATCGATACCGGTTTCGACGAGGGAGTGAGCCTTGGAAGGAGGAGGATCGACCCGGCCCTGGATACTTCGGCTGACTGGGAAACGGGCCGCCTCGTCATCAACGAGGTTATGTTCAAGGGCATGTCCGACGGAAACGGTAGCGATCTGGGAAACGAATATGTCGAGCTGGCGAATCCCACCGATGCCACGGTCTCTACCCACGGATGGCTCCTCAAGGTCGATGATGGCATCATCTATCCGTTCCCCGGCTTCGATGTGCCGCCCAAGTCGTTCGTCGTACTGCACATTACGGCCGAGCAAGCCTCCGGCGACCTGGAAGAAACGGAGGACGATACGGATATGTCCGACGGCATAGCAGACCTGTACTTCCCATGGGATGTCCAGGTTCTGGGCGACGATAGCGGCGCATTGGGCCTCTATTGCCCGGACGGAATGGTGGATTACGTCTCCTGGGGAACCGCGGGGACCGGCAGCGTTAGCACGGATGCCGGGGATGCCGGGATCTGGACGTCCGGATCTGCGGTTGGGGGTACCTTCGTGGCAGGGGATTCAATAGGCAGGGACCAGTTCTCCACGGATGCCGACCTGGCGTCGGACTGGGCCGTGGGAGGCGGCTCCTTCGCCAATGGGCCCACGCTCGGGACCTCAAATTATTACAATATAATGATCTGGACAGCCGACCTCTTCTCTGCCGCGGGAGATGAATGGATCAAGATATCCAATTTCGGCACGGATGTGGACGTCAACGGCTGGAAACTGTACAACAGGGGCGGGAACGCGGTGGCCACCCTTCCGGACGTCACCCTTCCGGCAGGTTCCTCCCTGACGATCCATCTGGGGGTCGGGACCGACGACCTGGATTTCGGCGATTGGGACGGTCACTTCTACACCGAGGGGGCCCAGGGGCAGGCTCCCGCTTCGAAGCTGTTCAATGCATCCCTGGACATAGTTATCATTTCCACAGGCGAGCTCGAGACCGAATCGGTGGTCACTCTGGAAGTGTGGCTGGAGGACGGTTTCGGGGCACGGGGAACCAGGGGTTGGTGGAGCGATGCCTGGAACGCGGTGAAGGGAGCGGCCAGCTGGACCGCAAGGAAGGTATCCCAGGCGGTACACGGGATCGTGAACGGGGTACTGAGATGTTCGAAATGGCTCCTGCGCCAAATAAACCGGCTCAAGAGCTGGGTCAAGGGCATGTTGAACGGAGCGGTTTCCTTCAATATCGACGTGGGCGATTACCTCTCGCTCTCGCTGACGGTTTCCGCCATGGGGTGGAGATTCCACGCGGAGGCCAACGCCGAGGTGAACATACCGGTGCCGGGTTTTCCGATCCTGCAACTTCATCTGGCGGCCCAGGGCACCCTGGACATAGTCAAGGGCTGTGGCGGGATAAGCTCCTCCGGCCAGATCGTGCTCACGGTGGGTGTGAATCTCGGCGCCAAGATCAAAAAGTTGTTCACGCTGGAGCTGAGGGCGCATCTCAGGCTTACCATTACGGTGGGCAACCTCAACATTGACGATTACTGCAATCCGGAAACGCATCAGGGAACTGTCACGGTGGGCCTTGATATCGCCCTGGATCTGGTCCTCGGCGCAACCTTCAAGCTGAACCGGCCGGAGTTCACCCTTCTGGACAAGGACTGGGACTGGAACCTGGCCCAGTTCACATGGTCGCAGACGAGGGAGTACCAGTGCTGCAGAGATCCGAAGATAAAACCCGGCCCGGAGCCCTATCCGTACCCGAAACCCAAGCCCGAGCCGTCGCCTCCGTACTATTACGATGAATGTGGGGCCTACGTCTATGCGGATGCCCATATCACGAATACGGACGATGTCCCTCACACTTACAATTACGGGACCTATACCAGCACGCCGGGATGGGATACTCACCTGAGCGCTCCCTCCGGTCCCATAGCCCCGGGCTCCACAGAGGGCCTGTATCCGTACCTGGAGGCCGGATGTGACATATACCGGCCGCATACATTCGAACCCGTGGTGGGCCTCGGCTCCGGACTTCCCGGGCAGGAATACGTCAGGAGCAGGGGAGACTCAGGGGATGGCACGACGTTCTCCGGCGATGAGTACTACGGTTTCCCGGGCAGCTCGGTGGCCATCGACCTCCTGATAGGAAATCAGATTGAGGACGTCTATATGGTGGACGTTACCATCTGGGCCAGTGCACAGGAGAACGAAAGTCTGAACTCGAGCCTTACGATGTACAGTCCTGTGGAAATGGTCAACATAACGGTGGAGAGCGAGAGTGAATGGGATACCGCCGTGTACAACGAGGATGGTTATTTTATATGGGGCGTTCCCGATTTCAGCATCGGCAATTTCAAGGGGATGCGGCAGTTCAGGGCAGTGATCGAGATCCCGGAGGAAGCCGAGATAGGCACCGTGGAGAACGTCACCCTTGGCGCATATTCCAGTATTCTGGATAACTTCACGGCAGCACACATCGACAACATGACCGCGAAGATCAAGGTGATAGATCATATCGAGCGGGAGATATGGAGCTCCGATCTCGAGGACGAGGTGGAGATGCAGGAATGGAGGAACTGGTCGGGAGAGTGGCAGTGGGGGAAGCGTGAGGGGGCCTACGCCCAGTATGCATTGGGTCCGCAATCGGACGAACCCGGTCCTCACATATGGGCGACCAACATAACCGGGATGATCGAGGAAGGTCTCGTTTCCATTCTGGAGACGCCCGCCCTGGACCTGAGCGATTACGATGTGGTGAATCTCCGTGTGACCCAGTGGATCCGGGCATGGGCAAATAATATAGATATATTTGTCAATTCCTCCGGTGTCTGGTACCAGATATGGGATATGTCCTCCGTATATTCGTCTATGTGGCAGGAGAAGACATTCGACATCTCCCCGTTCCTCTCCGATCAGGTTTCCTTCGTCTTCTACTTCAAGGGGCGGGACGATTCCTATCCTGGTTGGCATATCACCGATGTTTCACTGGTGGCCTATTACCCAGCCAAGGTATTCTGGCACGACGAGCTGGAGAACGGAACGGAGGCGGCCCGCTGGAGCAACGGCACCGGTCAGTGGGAATGGGGCCTAAGGGAGGACCTTGGTTACGGTCCTCGGAATGATGGCCCGTTCCCGAACATGTGGGGCATCAAACTCGACGGCACGGCATCGGAGGAAGTGATATCCGTCCTGGAATCACCCGTTTTCGACCTTTCAAGTTACGACGTTGTGAACCTCGGGATGTGGCACTGGCTGAATGCCGACGGCGAGGTCATGCTGTTCGTGAACGACAGCGGCCAGTTGCATTTGATCGGCAACTGGAGCGGATACAACGAGTGGAGCGGCTGGGAGTACGATTCCATGGACATCACCGCATACATCTCGGACAGCGTGCGTTTCGTGTTCTATTTCAACGCCACCCTCGGTTCGAGCATGAACGTCGGATGGCATATCAACAACCTGTCCCTTGCCAAGAGGGCCAGAAGCGACATCGGCATCGTGGAGATAACACCCGTGGCCGACGGGGAAATCCATCTGCCGGGTTCGAAGGAGATCACGGTCACGGTGGAGAATACGGGCGATATGACCTTCGAGGACGTTTCCGTAGGGGTCCGGCCGGTATACACGGGAAAGAACGTGATATTCTCCGACGACTTCGAGAGCGATGAGGGATGGACCATCTCCGGAGGAACCTGGGAGAGGAACGACGAGCTGAACTTTGGCGCGGACGGCGGAATGTCCATGACCACCGTAGAGCCCACCAGGGGAGGGGCCGGGGTCCATACGCTCTTATCCCCGGTCATCAATCTTACCGGCGTGAGCTCACCGACGCTGACGTTCTGGGAGAACTCCTGGTTCGAGGAGGACGGCGGGTATCGCTGCGAGCTCTATTTCAGCAACGATTCGGGCCTGACCTGGTCCGACTATGCTCTCTGGTCCGAGATAGAGAACTCGCACGGGCACTGGGAGAAGGCGGATCTATCCCTCGACGGATACGTATGTTCTGAATTCCGGATGAAATTCGTCGTTATGTCCTACTCGAGACAGTTCGTGCCCCACATGACCATAGACCGCCTTGAGATCACCGGTGTGAGCCCGGATGAGCTGAGTCATTCCATGGATATCATCGAATCCATCGCTCCCGGGGAAGAAAAGAACGTCACATTGACAGTGGACCTCTCGCAAAGGGGTTCATACACCATGTCATTCTACGTTAACTGCAGCATGGACGGTAACTATTCGGACAATTACAACGAGATGTCGATATTCGTCAACCAGTTCACGGTGGGCGGGCTCGATTCCCTGGATGGGGAGGAGGTGACCGGATCGCAGAGGCTGGAGATGGAGTGGCGGGACGTGAATGCGGACCTGGTGAGGTTCCATTATCGCCCGGAGACCCGCGGCGGCAACCTTTCGCTGATCGGCGAGGTCGCGGCCCCGGACAACAACATGGTCTGGGGACTGGACTGGGATACGGATGATGTGGACGACGGCAACTACACCATAGTGGCCGAGGTCCTGGACTTATGGGGCGGAAGCGCATCCGTTGAGGCCAGCCTCACCGTCAAGCATCCAAACGGTACCATCGAGGCCAACTTCACCCATCAGGAGGTCGTGGGAGTGCCGGGTACTTTCGTCTTCTCGGACAATTCCGATTACGACCCGGCCAAGGTGAGTATCATAGCCCATTACTGGGATTTCGGGGACGGGGCGGATTCCTGCCTCGAGACGCCAACACACACCTATTTGGAGGACGGAACCTACACCTTCTACCACAGCGTCACCGCTTCCACCGGTGAGGTGTTTGCCATATCGGCGCCCATTCTCATAATCGGTGCCCAGCAGATCCCGGAACTGGATGTCAATTTCTCCATCGACCCGGAGGCCGGTATAACCAAGCTGACCGACGTGACGTTCAACGATACCACGGAGATACCGGTGGGTCTCGTGGTCGAAAGGAGATGGGACCTCGGGGACGGGAACACCTCCACGGCCGCATCGGTCACCCACAGGTATTCCCACTCCGGCGTTTATGACGCCAACCTGTCGTTCTTCAAGGAGGACGGCAAGTTCCTCGGGGCGCTGATCAGAAAGGTGGCGGTACAGAACCTGCTGCCAGTACCGGATTTCACCTTCACGCCAGCAGCGGCAAGGGTGGGCGAACAGTTCAACTTCACCGACCGCTCCACCAGCGAAGACGGACCTATATCGAGCTGGAGTTGGGATTTCGATTCGAACCTGGATTCGGACAGTGATGGTGATCCCTGCAATGATCGGGATGCCACCGGAAGAAATGTCACTCACACCTTTACCGGTCCCGGTAAGATGACAGTGACCCTCAACGTCACGGACGAGGAGGGTACACATGGGATCAAGAAGAGGAACGTGTTCGTACTGGAGGAGGGCCGTCAGGACCTGCAGATTATTGAGGTGAGGCAGGGGGAGATCAGAACGTTGAAATATACTGATCCCTCCGGCGGTTACATAGATGTCAAGGTATCCGGAGACGGTACGCTGGTGGCTGCCAAGATAGACGAGCATGTCGGGGACGATATCGATGGGCCTGAGAACGTCACCCGTATTAGCTTCTATATTGACCTCTCCTTTGACGGCGTTCTGAACTGGACGAACATCACGATCTCCTATGCGGATATGCCGGAGAATGAGTCCCTGAACTACTCACAGGGTATCATCTACTACACTAGGGGTATAATGTGGTATAAGGCCGAGAACACAGGGGTGGATACCGAGAAACAGATCGTATGGGCCAACGTGACACACTTCACCATATTCGCCGCCTATGCTCCCGCGAAATCGGAGGAGATCGACGGCGGAGGCGATACCGACGGCCAGGAGGATAAGGAATCCTGGTACATGAGCACCAGCGTCATCGTTGCCGGAGTGGCCATCCTGGTAGTGCTGGTTCTCCTGGGCGTCTTCCTGTACGTCCGATCCCAGGCTGGCGACGAGGAGGGAGAGGATGATTTCGAGGACGATATAAGGGAGGCCGAGGAGGTCATCAAGGAGATCCGCGAGAAGGAAGAGATGGAGGGCGAGGGGAAGGAGGATGAAGGGATGGAGGACGAAGGGGAGGTTGCCGATGAGGGGGAAGGGAAGGAGGATGAAGAGGAGGATAAAGAGAAGGATGAAGAGAAGGAAGGGGAGGATATGGTGAAAGGGGAAGATAAAGAAGACGAGGCGCTCCCCGGGGAGGAGCCTTCCGGTGAGGATGCAGGGGAAGGTGAGGAACCGGGTGAAGATAAGATCCATGGTGAACCGGGGGATGCGGTAGAAGGTAAGGACGTGTTGGAGGTCGATGGGGAGGAAACAGGGGATACAGCGGACGGAGAGCAAGGCGTTGGCGACGAGGATGAGGGAGCGGACGAAGAATTTCCCCTGGACCTGGACGATGAGATCGGCGGCGGCGAGGTGGGATCACCCGGAGATGATGAACCACCCGCACCTCCCGAGCCTTCCGGGGTTCCCCCTGCCCCCGTCGGCACGGACGAAGCGGAAGCGATAGATGACGAGTTCGACACATCCGGGGTCCTCGATGAAATGGACGATACCCCTCCCGAACCCTCCGAACTTCCGGATGACATCCCGCCGGCAGAGGAGACCACCGAAGAGGAAGTTACAGAGGTATTCGATGAGGTGGAGGACCTCTCGTTTCTTGATGAGGCCGTCGATGAACCTCCCGAGCCCGTCAGCGAGGAAAAAGACGGCGACGATGATATGATCCAGGTCCTTTCCATCATCGACGAATAGGGTTACGGGAAGGTTCCGGAGGAGATGGCGATAGCCAGGATCACATGCGTGACACCGAGTCCGGGCACGCGCAATTACGCAGCTCCGGCAGTGTGCTCACGATACTGGCCAGTGATCTGGACAGGTCCGAGGTCATCTCGTTCACCATTCTGAGGGTCGTATCGTGCGTTATCATCTCATCGGTCATGCCTGCGCCGTAGTTCACCGGCAGAAGGATGGGCGAATAACACATGTTCATCTCCCTTGCCAGCTTGCATTCGTGGGCCAGTGTCATTCCGATGAAGTCCATTCCGAGACCCTGGAACAACCTTATCTCCGCCTTTGTCTCGAAGGTGGGGCCCGACAGGCACAGATAGGTCCCCCCCGTCTGATATTTAATATCCAATTCGCGCAGCGCACCCTGTATATGGCCGGATACCCGGGGACAGAACGGGTCGGATATGTCGGTATGGACGATGCCGCTCTCGCCGCCGTTGTAGAAGCTCATTACCCGACCGGTAAGGTCCACCAGCTGATCGGGCAGGGTCAGGACACCCAGCTTGAAACGGAATTTCAGAACGCCCACCGCGGAGGTGGCGATTATCGTGTGGACACCCATCTTGGAGAGGGCCCGTATGTTCGCCCTGTAGTTCACGGCATGAGGCGGATATTTTACGTCATCCCCGTGCCTCGAGAGAAAGAGGACGTCCACTCCTCCGAGCCTGCCCTCCATGAGCGTCGCAGAGCCGTGCTCCGTTTCCACCTCGATCCGTTTTCCGATCTCCATTCCCTCAAGGGAATCGTACAGTCCCGAGCCGCCTATGATTCCTATCATTTATCATCCATCCTTCTTTTCCGATGCCACTTTATAGAGAAACTCCCCGATCCTGGCCGACATCTCGTTCCTTTCGGTATATCGGAACAACTCCAGGCGGGGATGGCCGCATCCGTTCAGCATGGCGGAGAGGGGCTTTCCTTCCTTCCAGTGGAGGAGGAGAACGGGTACGTCTAGCGCGAAGAGCGCATAGCATATCTCGAATCCCGCCCCGTGGCTGGGCGCCGAAACCTCCGCAACAACGCAGTCCGCCTCCCGAAGCCATTCCATGTCCCTCTCGTATATTCCGCTGTCATCTCCGGGCGCCGCCTCCCCGTCGTCCCCGGGTGAAGTGCCGACCTCCGTCAGCGGTACTGCTCCCGTTTCTGCCACCTTTTCGATGAGATGGCGATAATTTTCGGCAAAGCTCAGGTCGCCCCGGATCGGCCCGGAGCAGTATACCTTCAGTGCTTTCGCCGAAGGTCCGCTTTCCTCGTAAAGCCCGCCATTATTATCCGGATCGGCAGTAACCCCGTACCCCGTATGTCCGCCTTCCTTTCGAAGTTCGTCAGAATCCACCAGCTCAACACCCTCCCCGATATTCGATCCTGAAGTCCTTAAATTTTCCGGAAGCTTCTCCCCATTTCACATCGTGAGCGGTTACCTTAGCGTAGGGCTGCTCGTGGACGCACTGGTGGATCGTCCGCTCGATCTCCTCCCCGGCCCCCTCGAAGACCGCCTTGACGGAGCCGTCGGTGCAGTTCATGACACATCCCGTGAGTCCGTTCCTCCTTGCGAACTTTTTCGTATTGGCCCTGAAAAAGACCCCCTGTACCCTGCCGTGGAATATCGCCACCGCCGCTCTGGATGCATCCTGGGTCCCCATGAATATCAGCACTCCGTCCGACAGATTCAATTCTCATTGGTAAAAAGGGCAAAGTATCCGTATCGGGATTATCAGTTTTCGTCAGGTTGAAGCTCCGAATTCATACCCGTGCGATCCCCTGTGCTCCACCCTATGCCTCCTCGGCCATTACCTCCACCGCCACCACCTCGGATACCTCTATCTCCGAAACCTCGGACGTACCAGGATCCTCATCCGACATCTCGGCCTCCATCACCTCGGTCTCCACTGCCATTGCCTTACCCGCCTCCGTTTCCTCCCCTGGTGCGATCTCCCTCTCCGCGGCGGGAGCCTTCGTGTCATCGTGGGGGTCCTCGTCTCCTTCTCCTTCCGTACTTTCATCCGCTTCCCCTTCCGTTCCCACACGCTTGAAGACCATCTCCTCGCTCCCCTTCCCGAGCCGCCTGAGGAATATGATGACGATCATCAGGATCACGAGGCCGACGGCTATGCCCACCACGAGGACGGTGTTCTTCTTGACGTAATCCTTTGTCTTGGATATCCAGTCCTCATCGTCCTTTCCATCGTCCGTGTTATCCCTGGGCTTGACCGAGACCGTTATGGTTATCTCCCCCGACTCTGCCACCTGGCCCGCATCGTCCCTTACCTCGAGATATGCCTCGTATCTCTTGGCCTTTGTGTAGGCATACTCCACCTCGTCCTCGTCGCCCCAGCCGCTCTCTTCGCCATCTCCAAATATGAAATTGTACTCGAGGTCTCTCCCTTCCGGATCGCTGGAATTCATACCGTAGAAGGTAACCTTTTCTCGCTCATATACCTCCGTTGCAGTAACGGTGAGTACGGCGAGGGGGGGGTCGTTCGGCGGCAGCTGGACCGTTACGCTCACCGTATCGGAGCCACTCAATTCACCGGAGTCGGTGGCTGTGAATGTGAATATGAATGTGCCGACATCTTTGAACGTATGTGTGAACTCCAGGTTTTTCGATACCACCGTCCCCTCCAGGCTCCACTCGTATATGTCCACGTTGTTCTCGTCGTCCTCTACCTTGGCCCTGAGCGTGACCTTGTCCCCCTTCATGATGGTCACGTCGTTGCCGGCATCCACCCTTGGCGCGGTATTGACCAACACCGGAAGGACGGTTATGCTGCAGTTGTCCTCGGCCCATAGCTCATTGTCATCGGTCACGCGGAAGGTGGCGGTATAGGTCCCGGGGCTGTCGTAGGTGTGCTTCGCGGCCCCGCCCATACCGGAGGACCATTCGAACTCGCCGTCGCCCTCGAAGTCCCATTCGTAGTTCATGACGGTGCCGTCGGCGTCGTCCCCGGTCCCCTCGAACTCCACCTCTTCGTCCACGTAGACCTCCTGATCCCCCCCCGCGTCGGCCACCGGCGGAATGTTGGTATGACGGACCCACATGGGGTTCGTCAGCGCGTGATACGCTTTGACACCATCCGAGGAGTTCACGGACATCCTCACGTATGCATCCTGGTTCGGGGGGAGGTACGGGGTAATATCGATATTTTCCTCCTCGACGGGAATATCCACCACCGTCTCGCTGCCCCCGACGACACCGATATGAAGTTGTGCCTCCTCGATCTCCCCGAAGGCCTCGTCGCAGGAGAACTTCGGGTCGATGATGATCTCCTTGCCCGTCATGCGCTGATCCGTGTTCTCCCCGATAACGAAATCCTTGCCGGTCTCGTTCTCCCCCGTGAATGTGCAGAGCGGGCCGTTGGTGATGACGGTATGGCCCCATCTCAGAGCCTTTACCAGGGCTTCCTGTTCGAGACCGTCGGGCAGGTATGCCAACGTCCGGACCCTGCCGAGCTGCGAGAATTCCCCGTAGCAGGCGCTTCCGGCGGATGCATAGAGGCGTCTCCCTTCGAGAAGGAGCGAGGTCCACCGGTCCAGCAGGCGTGCGTTTGTTCCCGTGTAGGGATCTCCACCCATCCATATCTCCATCCCGGTGATATTGCCGGGTATGTCGTTCCAGGGGCCGTAGACAACGTTGTCCAGAAATAACTCCTCAATGTAAGCGGCCCCTCCGCTTCCCTGGACCGCCGTCATGACCTCGGAGGCGGTCTTGAAGGTTGGAGGGATGTCGCCTCCCGACTGGATGAAATCGGCTCCGTAAACGAGTATCTTCCCGTTCTGCGGCGTGGGAAGACCTCCCCCGTTGTTCCGGCATATGACCTCCTGGGCCGGAAGCAGCAGAGGCCTTGGCTGCTGTGCGGTCTGACCGGCCATCTCCCCGGTCCGGGCGTTGTATTCTCCCTCGCCGGAAAAGCCGGTGGAATTGTCGGTAAAGGCTATCCAGTCCAGCTCGATGCTCTTACCGGCATTTGAAGTGGGAACGATGGGTGCACCGAACTTGGAATCGTGGTCCAGGGGGCCGGTTCCATCCGGATCGTTGGGATCGGTGTCCGTGTAGTTCGAATAGGCGTGTGCCTCGCCCAGGTACCATTTCCTGATGGAATCGAGGCTCTCACCGATTATCTCCATATCGCCCGTTCTCGTCTCATGGGCCGGGTCGCCAACGGGAATATCGTCTCGAACGAAGGAAAAGACCGCCTCGACCTTCGTCATTCCGACGTAATCGGAACCCTGGCCGACGAAGCTCCCGGGTGAGAAGAAGAGCTCCCTGAACCACATCTTCTCGTCGATGATGAGGGAATCGTTGCCCATGGGATCACCGAGCTCGGTGGCATTGAAGGTTCGCGTGAAGAGAAGTCCGTCCGTATCGTCATAGAAGGTCACGGTGATGGTCTTGATATGGACCCTGCGCTCGTCTCCGTCGTGAACCAGGAGAAGAACGGGAATATCTCTTCCCTTCCTGATCCTCCAAGGAACGTCCAGAATGAGCTCGTAGTCATCCTTGTCGCGGCCGAGGCTGGTTCGCTTCACGTCGTCGTATCCGCTGCCGGCGGGTATCTGGAAGAGGAGCGGCACTGCCAGCAGCATGAATGCCATGACGATACCCGAAAAGGCATGAGATCTCTTCCCCCGCATGTTCTCACCGTTGTTCATTCTTATCCGGCAATGCCGCGCGGCCGTGCGATAAAGCCCCATGGACCGAATAGGCTCAGTCCTCATTTTCTTTCTATTATTAAATGGTTTCCGTAATATGGATTTCCCGCATTTAAATATGTTGGTGCGTTAGCCCCGTGAGGCGCCAGCCAGCACTACAATCGGCTTCCATACCGCCGTTCTATACGGTCCCTCTCCCCCCTCTTTTATCCGCTCGTTCCGGTCCGTACTGCCAGCCATATCTATCTCTGAACCTCCTTTCCACCCAGAGGAGCGACGGCCCCAGCGCAAGGGCGAACACGACGTTTCCCGTTATGTGCAGCATGTTGAAGGGCAGGGCGGGAAGATAGGTCTTTGCAATGGTCGCAAGGCTCAGAGCGTCGCCTGCCGAAAGAAATATTCCCAGTGTGTATATATCTATGATTATGCCGTAAACGATGCCCCACAACACCCCGAGAACGAGCAGAGTGGGAACCCCCGCCCTGGGCAGCAGCCTCCCCGTGGCTCCCGCCACCATCCCTCCCAGGCCCCAGGCGAACATCTGCCATATGGCCCAGGGACCCAGGGGCAGAAAGAAGTTGGAGACCAGGGACGTTACCACTCCCACCAGAAATCCAATTCTCCACCCGAATACAAGGCCCACCGACAGAATGATGACCGTGCAGGGCTGCACGCTGGGAATGACGGCGAAGGGAATGCGGGCGGCTGCGCTGAAGGCACCCATGATGCCCACCAGTGCGAGCTCCCAGGATGATATCTTTCGTTCTTCGAACTGGATCAAGAGGGCTGCCACGAAGCTCAGAAGAAGAATAAAGATGACACTACCCATGTGCTCCCGCAGTAGCCCGCCGGTCCATTTAGAGACCCCCGGTATCAGAAATGAGATGAGAAGGCCCGCAAGTATCCCGAACAGTCCCACCAGGATCATATCGCCCTTGCGTCCTTTCAACCGAGCTCGCCCTCTTTCTTTCATTCATTTCGCCTCCGTTCCCTTCCAGAGCAGCTCGCCCGGATCGAGTATGGTCTCGCCGAGGCCGAGCCTGGAAAAGCCTCTGGTGGCAAGGTTCGTCCGGGGTGTGAACAGAAGTGAGCCGGGCAGTACCATCTTGGGAACGTTATCCGCAAGGATTCGTCCTCCCCCTATGATGATGACCCGGTTTGCGAACTCGCAGGCGAACTCCACGTCGTGGGTGGCCACTATTGCAGCTCCATCCTCGCTGGAGAAGCGATTCAGAATGCGCGTGATCGCCCTCTTCTGGGAGTGATCGATACCCCGCGTGGGTTCGTCCAGTGCGAGCAGTTTTGGTCTGGTCGCCATGACCGCCGTCAAGGCGACCCTCTCCCTTTCCCCAACCGAGAGGTCCCTGGGATACCTGTCCAGGTGTGAGCCGAGGTCCAGCTCCTCGATGAGCCGTGCCAGGTGATCGGCCCACATCACCTTCTGATGTATGCCCCCCTCGATCTCCTTCTCCACCGTCCTCTCGAAGAGATGGTCCGACGGGTTCTGCGAAAGGTATCCGCATATGCGGGCCAGCCTCGACGTGGGATGCTCTCTCGTATCCATTCCTCCCATCATCACCCGTCCCCTGACGGGCTTCAGGAGGCCGTTCAGAAGCTTCAGAAGCGTGCTCTTGCCCACACCGTTGCGCCCGAGAAGGGCTATCCTGTCCCCCTCCCTGATGGAAAGGCTCAGCTGGCCCAACACCTCTTTTCCACTTTCGTATCCGAAGGAGACGCCTTCCACGCTTGCGATCCTCCTTCTGCGGCGGATAGGTCCCGAAATCCGCTTGGCTGAAAGGCCGCCATTTCCCAGTTCCCTTGCCACTATCCTTCGCGCCTCCTTTACGGTGGTGGGCACGTCACCCATCCCCCGGGGAGCGATGAGCGTGACCGGGGGCAGAAATACGGGATTGTTATTCCTGGCCCATGTCACGTATCCCTTCACGCTGTCGTCCCTCCTTAGATTTCCGTCGTCCATGAGCAACACCCTGTCCGCGAACTGCATGCATCGCTCCAGCCTGTGCTCCGCCAGGATGACCGTAAGTCCCCTTTCCTCGTTGAATTTCCGGAGGAGTCCCAGTATCTCCTCCGCGCTCTTGGGATCCAGCTGCGAGGTGGGCTCGTCCAGCACCAGCAAGCTCGGGTCCATGGCCAGGACCGATGCGAGCACCAGCTTCTGCTTCTCCCCGGCGGAGAGCTCGGGGACGAACCTATCCCGGAATCCTTCGATGTTCACGAGCCTCATGGCCTCGTCTATCCTGGTCCGGATCTGTTCCGGCGGAAAGGAGATGTTCTCAAGACCGAACTTGATCTCGTTTCGGGGATCGGTCATGACGAGCTGTGCCTCGGGGTCCTGAAAGACCGCTCCCACGAAGCCGGCCAGGTCCCGCGGCTCGACCTCCCTGGTGTTCCGCCCGAGCACGCTCACGTTTCCCTGGAATGTCCCGCCGTACAGGTGGGGTACGGCTCCGTAGATGGCCCTTAACAATGTGCTCTTGCCGGACCCCGAAGCTCCCAGAACGAGTATGAACTCCCCCTCCTCGACCGTAAGACCCACATTTCGCAGTGCCTTCCGGGTGCTCCCCGGATAGGAGTAGTTCAACCCCGATATGTTGAGGGCGGACCTCATGTTTTTCTCACCCCGTATGCCGTTGTCATCACGGGAGCCGCCATGCCTGATATCAGAAGAAGTGCCAGCAAAACCTCACGGGCTCCCAGGGTAATGTCAAGAGTGTAGGAGTTTTGAAGTCCCCACCCCTGAAATCTGGTGAGAAAGACGATAGCGGATGTGGAGAGTACGGAGATCGCAGGAATGGCCGTATAGGCTCTGTTCCATCCCGCCGCGACATCATATCTCCTTTTTTCCCTGATGTTCTGTCCTCCCCGCTCCCTTTCCTTCCCGAATCCCCGGCATTCCATTGACTCGGCCATGGAGCCGGTTCTCTCCAGGGCTCCCGCCAGCAGCGGTGCCGTAAGTCCTATGCGCCTGATCCACCGGAGGAGCCGTGTTCCCCGGTCCAGGCCGATCCCCCTCGAAATCCTCGCTTCGTAGATGTTGTTGGCATCCCTTAGAATGGTGGGGAACAACCTCAGGGCGATGGAGAGGGCCACCGCCGAATGCAGCGCTCTTCTCCTCAGTACCCCGAGCAGCCTGTCCGGGTGTACCGTCAGGGAGAACAGTACGAAGATGGACAATGCCAGCGTCAGTTTCAATCCGAATGTCAGCCCGAATACGACCTCCTCCCACGTTACCCAGGGAATATATTCTATCCTGTTGGCTCCCTGTGATGAGAATATGGTATTGAGGAAGAAGTAGAGAACGGCCATGAGCGTGATAAGGCGGAGGTACCAGCTCCAATCAGCAAGGCTTCTTGCAGCCAGGAAGACCAGTGCCATTGCCAATAAGCCCATCGCCAGAAGGAATGGATTGTTGATCATCATCACCGAGAGCAGCCCGCACAATACGTACAGGAACAATGAGCTGACGGGCAGGCCGTGTACGGGGCTGTTCTTTGGTCGGTAAACGGGTATCATATATTTACTCCCGGAGAAGAGTTCACTCGTATGTGGTATACTTCCAGCATATCTCGCCGCCGTCCTCGATAAAATACCTGTCCGCAGCCATGTTGGCAAAGTCACCGTCCACCCAGTACAGCCAGTTCCGGTCGTCCCTCCCGTTCTTCACTCCCGCGATGGACTCCACGAACCTGCCGTAGATGTACTCGGATGTCTCGATGGTGAAGCCGGCCGCTTCCGCCGCCATCTCCAGGTACCCGAGGACGGTCCCGTCCTTCCCGCTCATGTTCTCGAAGCGCCAGGCCGGATCTTCATCCACAATGGAAATGAGATGCCATTCTCCCCCATCCAGGCGCCAGGTGGTGAGGTTACCGGGATGCACGGGCAGTTCTTCGGGGCCGAAATCCACGAGAAGAGTGATGCTCCCCCCGGCCTCTTCAGAGCCTCTCGACCCGATCCCAGGGAGATGAAATAGCACGGCCGTTGCACTGCCGAGGACAACGATCACACCCACGAGGGTCAGGATCCGACGTATCCTTCGACCTCGCCTGAGGCCCTGACGCCTTCTTAGCTCTATTCCTCCCTCCGTCCCGACTTTCGGTGCATGTTCCATGTTCATCATTCCAAAATCGGAGGCCTGCTCCGTACCGTTAGGAAGCCCCTATCGGGGCCGTCCCAGATTCCGGTGCATGTTCCCATCGAGTCCCCCGGTTCATTCTTCTTTCAACCTGTAACCGGCAAATGCAACGATGATCGCAGAAAGGGCGAGCATGAACGACCATTCGCACGGGGAGTTGCGTTCGTCCCCGTTCTCCCCCGTCCCCTCCGCCATGCCTTCGTGATCATCCCCGTCCTTCACGTTCCCATGTGACGTGGAGCTCCGTTGTTCGGAGAGACCGTCCGAGATACAGTAGACCTTGCCGTTATCGGATGCGAAGACGACGCAGCCGTCGCCAATGGCCGGCGATGAAAGGGCCCACTGCGCGGGTGTCATCACGTAGGTGAAGAGCTCGTTTCCGTCACCGTCGATGAAATAGAGCGTGGAGCGATTGCCGTCCCTGTCGATATTGGAGGTGAAGAATATGCCGTTGCGGGCTACGGCGGGTGAAGATTGGACGGGTCCGTTGGCATGGAACCTCCATTTCACTTCGCCATCGATGGTCATGCAATAGAGGACGTTTTCGTTGCTGCCCACATAGATGTTCTCACCGTCCGTGGCCGGAGATGATATGCCCGCTCCTATATGGGTCTCCCAGACGAATTTTCCATCCCGATCGACGGCCCTGAGCCATCCATCGAGGGCCATGTTGCCGGAGTACTCGTTCCACGCGAAAATTACCATGTCATCGAGAACGGTGGGGGACGTGCGTATCCTGCCGCTCACGTTATGCGCCCAGAACCGCTCTCCCGATTCGATGTCGATACAGGAGAGGTTCCCGCCGTCGTTGCCTATATACGCTCTTCCGGAGTGAAGGGCCGCGGAGGAGAAGTAGACGTCATCCCCGGTATCGCATTCCCAGACGCTCTGCCCCGAGAGATCTAAGCGATAGACGTATCCGTCCCCGCCTGCGAATATCCAGCCGTCCTTGAGCGGTTTGGGCGACGAGGTGATGCCGTAGGTCGAGGGTCTGCACCGGAACTTGAAATCGGCTGCTCCGGATGAGGCGTTGAATGCATACAGTTTCCCGTCCGACGATCCCACCGCGATGGTTTCCCCGCATATTCCTGGGGACGAGAGCTGTACCTTGGATTCCGATACCTTTCTCGACCATATCGTGGTCCCGTTTCTCTCGTCCAGTCGCACCAGGGTGGAGGGGGTTATCTGGCGGCCCGTGTTGAAATCATAGTCCCCGTTGGTAAATACAAAGACGGAGCGGTTGTGTATGATGGCGGAGGGGTCTATCCATCCCATCGCCAGCTGCACCTCCCAGGAAACGTTTGCGGACTCGATCAGATCTTGATCGGAAAAGCCCCAGTTCATCCCACCTCCGCGAAAGCTGTTCCATTCCGCCATTGAATTTCCCACGAAAACGGCCATGATCACCCACAGGACCGCGAGCATTGCACAGGCTGCGGCGCATTTTCCCGGTAACGGATTTCCATGGCATCGATCTTTCTCGGTCCCCGTGATGCTACCTCCCGTACTCGTTTCCCTTCGAGAAACCCCGAACCCCATCCCACAATGTATTGATCGCTTCATCCCTTACATCAGTCATTCAATTCCTCATCATATCCCTTGTCGTCATTCACCTCGTCGTCTGCATCGATCCCGTGATTCCCCCCCCTCCTCTTGCTCCATACGAGGATCGATATGAATACGACCACCAGTATGCCTATGACCAGGATGATCATGATGAGGTTCAGGTTGGATCCTTCCTTTTCATCGCCCCCGGCCAGTTCGTTCTTCATTGCCAGGGGCGCGAATATGGTGAGATGGGTTACATTGGCCAACACCATATTTCGGATGCGGTCAACATTCGTATCCGGTACGCGCTCCCATCTTCCATCCGACGCATTCCAGAAATAGAGTCCAAGGGAGTCGATATTCACATCTTCGGGCAGTTTTGCCTCGTCGTACGGTATCTCGATATCCATGCATTCCAGTTCATCGAGGGTTATCTCCAGGAAGAAATCCAGGTGGCTGAAATCATCTCCCATCTCTCCCGCCCGTTTGCCCGCCTCCTCCCAGTCCATGGCCTTGACCACCAGCGTGCCGTTCCCCATGACGGTTATCCTGGTACTTCCCTGACCGTTCGTGTTGTTGATCTGCACCACCTCCTGCTCCCCCGGGCTCACCTCCGTACGTACCTCGTTTTCGGAACCGGTGGGATCGTCTTCAGGTTCGAGCTCCCCCGCCTCCTTACGGTGGCGCCATACGTTCACCGCCGCAGGCGCGGATTCGGTGGGAGCGGTGGAGTCCCCGTGGGCCCCGAGGCTCGTTGAAAAATAGTATGTGAAGTTCCCTTCGACACCGACGTTTATGCTGTACATTGAAATATTGGCGGGGTCCCGGACCATTTCGACGGTGGTGTTACCCACATGCACCGTTACCGTCCCGGGTGGATTGTAGGAACTGTTCAGGGTGAGAAGGATCCGATAGGTGAGGTTACCCGTGTAATTCGCACCGTGATCGGTCAATCCGGGCTCGAATGCCGCGGCATCGGGCGTCATATCCCCGGGTTTTGCCGGCGGAAACGGAGAGCCCCAGACGGTGTAATACAGGGCCAGGGCCGAGTGGTTCGCCAGTTCGATATCTCCCGCCCCGATGTCCGAGTACACCCACGAATCGTCCTCGAGTACCAGAACCGACCAGAACCAGTCCCCTTCTCCATTAATGCCGCCCACACCGGATATGAAGGAACCGAGATAGTATTTCGTCACGTTCAGGGTAAGATCCAGTTCCTCCGCCGCCTTCTCGAATGCATCCTGGCCCGTGCTCCCCTCCTCCATTACCACGTCTTCCCAGAGGTAGCTCCCGTTCCCGAAATCAAAAAGGATCTCGCATACTGTGAGAGCGGGTTCGGGCACGAGGGGTGTCGGCACCGGTGGAGCGTCACCCCAGTTATCGTAGAGCCATGCTATCCGGTCCCCCGTGGACAGCAGGAGGGAGTCGCAGCCCACGGAAGCACTATCCCATGTTTCGTCCGTCGCGTTCCAGCTGTAGAGAGACCATGACTCGGACCAGTCCGCCTCGTTCTCCAGTCCTCCGATGGCATTGATGAAGATACCATAGGATAATTCCGAATGATCGAGCTCGAATCCCATCTCCCCGCAGGCCTTGACAGTCGCGTCGAATGCGCTGACGTTCCCATGAACGGGCAGAATAACGTCCTCCCATCGGTACGTCCCGTTGCCGAAATCGATCAGAACCTCGTTCTTTGTCAGAACGGGATCCCGGTAGAGCGGTGTCGGAACCGGCGGTGCGTCGCCCCAGTTATCGTACAGCCAGCAGATGGCATCTCCCGTGGAAAGGATCAACTGGTCGCAACCCACCGGGGATGATCCCCATATCCCCTCGGTATCGTTCCATTCATACAGGGACCAGCTCTCCGACCAGTCCTCGGCGTTGGCCACACCTCCGATGGCATTGACGAATACTCCGTAATCATACGTGCTGTAATCGAACTCGAGTTCCAGGTCATGACATGCCTCCACCGTGGCATTGAAGGCGGAATTGTTCAGATCGGCCAGGTTGGTCAGGTTCAGATCGGCCCATTCATATTCGGTGTTGCCGAAATCCAGAAGGACGCTGACCGAGATATTGGCATCTGTGCTCCTTGCATTCCTACATTCCGCGCCTTTTCCCCCGACCTCGCCCTTCCGCCGTTCAATCCTGAACGGGAGCAAGAGGAATGACGAGGTTACGAGCAATGATAAAAGGAGGATCACGATAGCTTTTTTTCTCATATGGGATCACCATCACAGTATTATGCAGGGTATTGGATGGATTATCCATCCAACCATTTATGCCTGAAATGCTCAATAAGATATAGTCCTTTTCATCAAATCCTTCGCAAATTAATTAATGTGAATCGGTCCTTCATGAACCAATACATGAAGAGAGGGCGGTCTGACAACTTGATATTGAGAAAGGGTGCCGAGGCAGAGATAGACGTCATTGAGTTTCTGGGTGAGGAATCCATAAGGAAACGCAGGGTAACCAAGGAATACCGCCTGGAAGAGCTGGACCGGAAGCTCAGGGTCACCCGCACCAGGAAGGAAGCCCGCTTGCTTTCAGTACTGAAGGATATGGGGCTGCTTGCACCCTGCATCTATTTTCTGGATACCAGGGCCGGGACCATTGTGATGGAATACGTCAAGGGATGGCGTCTTAAGGACCTCATCGATCAGATCTCGGATGAGGACGGCACTGAGGATCGCGCGGCCTCGCTAATTGAAGCCATACTCGAAAGGGTGGGACGGGATGTGGGCACCATGCATGCAGGCGGCATCACCCACGGCGACCTCACCACGTCCAACATGCTCCTCTACGAGAGCGATGCACAGGTCCTTCTGGATCCGGCGGGCAGTGGAAGTATCCCCGAGCCCGGGCAGATACCGGTTTACTATATCGATCTCTCGCTGGGGGAGAAGGGAGCCGCCACGGAGAACATGGGCGAGGACCTTGACGTGTTCCGGAAGGCATTCGAGTCCACGCATCCCTCGCTTCTTCGCCATCTGGACCATTTCTGGAAGGGATACGACGGAGCTTTCTCGGGCCATACGGAGGTTCGGGAAAGGCTCGACGAGATAAGGAGAAGGGCCAGGTACAGGTAGTCCAACTGAGCATCAACTATAACTAAAGAACAGTAACAGCGGGAGCAACGGTACAGCAAAGGGTGAATACCATGGTAACGAAGATCACATTCGTCACGTCGAACAAGGGAAAGCTGAATGAGGCCAGGGAGCGATTCGGGGGCCTCGATATGGTGATCGGAGAGGAAAGACTCCGCTACCCCGAGGTCCAAGCGGATACACTGGTGGAGGTGGCCCGAACCAGTGCAAATTGGTTGAAGACCCGGGTGGAGACCCCCTTCTTTCTGGACGATTCGGGTATGTTCATCAAGGCCCTGGATGGATTTCCGGGGGTGTATTCCGCATACGTCTACAGGACGCTTGGGCCGAGGGGAATACTCACGCTCATGAAGGGAAGGAGCGTCAGAGAAGCGGTCTTCAGGACTGTGATAGCCTTCATGGACGAACGCAACAGGATACACCTGTTCGAGGGAGAGTGCAGGGGCGAGATAATCGAGGAGCTCAGGGGCAAGTTCGGATTCGGATACGACCCCATATTCCGCCCGGAGGGCGCAGAGATGACCTTCGCACAGATGGAGACGGAGGCCAAAAATAGAATCTCGCACAGGGCAATGGCCTTCCATGGGCTTGCCGAGCATCTGAAGAAGGATTATTGCAGCGAATGAATGACTGCGAAAGGTTCAGATAACGGGATTTATCTAAGAGTATGCGGATTGGATCATGAAGAGGTGAGATGATGGCCAACAGCATAATAGTCAGACATCAGAGCGAGGTCGTAAAGGAAATCGTGACAATGGAAGGGGTGGAGGGGACAGAGATACAGTGGCTGTTACAGACGGGGGACGGCATGCCAAACTTCCAGATGAGGAGGTTCACCATGGCGCCGGGCGGTATTATTCCGCTGCACGCACACGGTTGGGAGCACGAGGTGTATTTCCTTTCCGGGAAGGGTGCGCTGCTCACCGAGGACGGCGAGATCCCCGTGGAGAAGGACGACGTGGCCTACGTGGAGGGCAACAAGAAACACGGTTTCAAGAATACCGGGGATGCGGATTTTGTATTTCTGTGCATGATACCCGTGTAAGAATGAGAGGAGGAGATGGCCCCAGCGGATGCCGTGCGGGATTCGAGGGAGTAATGTGGAATCATGAAGTGCGTGGTTTTTGGGAAACCGAATCGACCGAATTAACTCCATTTACCAGTTAAGAAAAAATGTGTGTGAGTTTCCGAATACTGGAGTGTTACCAAGCCCGATAAGGGTACGGTGAACGATGTTCATTGTTTTCAATAGAACAAGAATTTGATTCTGTTTGTAGGAACCATTTTAGTATATTAATGTACGACTGTTGTAGGAGGGGAGGATAACCATGGTGTAATTACCGAAGAAAGTTAAATGAAAAAGGACATAGAGGAAATCACAATGAAGAAATTAAAAGAAAATCCATTATTAATTAAATAAGCCAAAGGGCTTGATAGTAGGTTTAAAAATGCTCTACTTATAATAATTGGATTAACCTTCTTTTTTTGTTTTATTTTTATTGCCTACGA
>CAYRFL010000064.1:9269-22936 GCA_964423515.1 uncultured archaeon | reverse complement strand
TGGAACGCAACGCCGGCGATGACGTACTTTCCGGCCGAGCGATAGTTCGCGTGCAACGTGTACGTACCGGGCGACGCGACCTCCTCGTAGTCGCTACCGTTGTAACTCGACTGAAAGTATTTCTGGATGCAGAGGAACTCGTCCACCGTACCCGTGGCTTCATCATAGACGCCGTAATACCATTCATATCCGAGGGACCATTCCCTCACGCAGGACGGCACGTGGACGCCGGTTATCTCAAAGGTTTTCTTCTGTCCCTCGTCCATCTCGATCCAATCGATGTTGCTGTCTGTGGATTGCGATGGTGCGGGATCAGTTGACTCGATGGTCGTGCCCTTGATTATGCGGAGGCTAATCTGGATCTTTCCGTCAGGGTAACCATCACCGGGGAAAACGTCGTCGTAGTATCCGTCTGATTCGATACTGTAGACATCGCTGGAAGAGGTTGGGATCCAGGTTCCACCATGACCCAAGTAGTATGAATCGCTATTGATATCTATTGAATCAGCACCTAAAAATGAACCGTCCCAGTCATATCCATTTACCACCCAGTCGATCGACGATAGATCATCGCGAACGTCAACGCCGTGCCACATTTGGCCGTTTCCCCAACCGAGTTCGATATAGTAACCTTCAGGCAGGTCCATATACCTGAAGTCATCATCCACCCAGTATTCCTGGTCTTCTTTCGACATCTCCCCGTCCCCATCCCCGTCGACACCCATCCAGAAGAACGGGTCTGTATTTTCGAATGAATCAGTGTTTTCGTAATAGTCAACGGAGAGGATTACTACGGCATTGCCGGTTGGCAACAGATCGCTGGAATCTGGAACTCCGTCATTATCCGAATCCAGGTTGCTTCGAGTTGTTGGTGTTTCATTCTCGGTTCCAGCGACATACTGAGGGAGCAAAATCGTCATGCCGGAGGAGATTACCATTAGCATGATGAATAATGTTAATACTTTTCTGTACCTGGAGAACTCTGATGGACCTGTTGCCATGTTTAACACCAACCGATTCGTTCGTGATCTGTTGGGAAATTTCTACATTCTGACAGTAGTGTTATTATACATATACTTTTCCGGATACGGATTGCTCCTTGGATAGAAAAATGTCATAGAGAGATATTCAGCTTCCCGTGCTAAATTGGTGGAAAAAAAGATATGGGCGCCAAAACTGCTGAAAAAGGACAACGATGAGCCCATACGGCACGGTAGATGCGGAATAACGTCTAGCTCATATCTGAAGTCCTGCCAAGGGCTTGATTTTGGCGGAGCGCCGTAGGCTGCGGAGCCAGATATGAGCGTGTTATGCGTGTTGGAACGACCAAACGAGTCTACGAGTGCAGAGTCATGGGGGGAAAATCTATTTAGTAACAATAATAATATGGCCGAATTCCTCGAAATCCTTCTTAAAAAAATCTACATCAGTGATTTTCGATAGACCATCGTATATTGTAAATATAATAATATCATAATTTTTAGAATAGAGTGTAATATCTGCTGCCATTTGTTCAATAATATCTGAAACAGTTGTTCTATCACCAATATACTTAGCCTCAATTGCTACTCTCTCTTCATTGAAAGTAAAATCTGGTATGGCGCCTCTTGTAGAAAATGTAACCTGATCTTTATCTTTATTTGGGTAATAATCATGTGCTCTAAGCAACTTATTTATTTCCCGTTGGTACTCTTTTTCTGACTTTGGTTTTGGATCACAAAAAACAGGTAACTTTGTATCCAACAATTGTGTAAGTTTTCCAATAAATGAAATTTGAATTTTTGGCCCAGATGGAGTTTTTGGAGGTGGCGTTTTTGCTAATTCAATCAATCGTGTTAATCTACTTTTAAGTTCTTCAGATTCATCTAATTGATCTAATTTTGTCTCTATACGGCCAAGGAATTCTCTGTCAAAGTCTTGGGGAGATGAAGATTCTTTTAATTGTAGTAATTCATCTGAAACATAATCATCTAAGGTTATATCCATTATTCGTTTTGCACCAGAAGCTCCCATCTCTGTTTCAATTGCAATATATTCAGCAAAATATTGAAAAACCTTTTTATCAATTGAAATAACAGCATTACTTAGCATTTTTCCTAAAATTGATTGGATTTTTGACTGGTCCTCTGTTTGGTAGAAGAAAGGCATTAAAAACTCAATAAGATGATCTGGGGAAATCACCATTTGAGGGGGAGTAATAATTTGGTCTTCCTCAATCATCTTTTTTTCCGAATAAAATAATTTCCGGTCCCTGGTTAAAATAAATGATGGAAAGGGAGGCTCCTCTTTTTGAGATTGGATATGATGTCCTTCAAGAATTAGTATTGCATCATGGTGAATTGCTTTTGCATCTTTATATCGATAAATGCTTTCTTCAATCCTTGAGCAGGCCGATTGTATTTGTTCACGTGGAAATTCAGAAAGTGTTACGATTTCTGCGGCATATTTTGAGCTGAAAAGTTCAATTCCACGTTCAAGATGTTTCATATATTTGTTCCAAGAGCCAATTTTGGACCATTTTCTTGTAAAACCCATTGGAATATCGCGGTCTGCAAAATTTAAATCTACCGATCCAGTTACTTGCTGCATTGAGTGCTTAATATTGTCTTTCAACACTGTACGTTCATATTCAAGAATTGTTGGATTATTAATTAGAAATTTCAAGCCAATTCTTTTACAATTATCCAATAACCATATTATTTCATCATGTTCAAAACTACCTTGAGTCAAGTAGGCAAAAATAATATTTGTGTCAACTAAAATAGAACTATTTGAGAATATTTCTTTCTCGAGTTTTTCTAACTGAGGATCAACACAGATAAAACTCCGAAAAACTAATATTTGGCCAATAAGCCCGAGAATATCACTTATGTTATCTTTATCAGAGAAAATTGCTTTTAATATTGAGATTCCATAATTTGATATTTCTCTTGACTTTTCAATGTAAGGACCTGGATATTGCCCAATTTTATCTTTCCATTTTGTATCAATATTACTCAAGATATGTTCAGATATTACATTTTTCTTTAAATACATTGAATTTATTACTTCTTCGATCATTTCAGATAAAGTAAGGATTGTTATTTCCAGAAGTTCTTGAAGCAAGACCTTTTGTTGATCATCAATCGTTATATCCCTTCTCTTAAATTTTTGAATCATTATGTTCAGAATTTGGTGGAAGGGAGATTCTATTGGTTGTGAGGTAATTTTAAAATCCTCAATATTGAAAGTAATGATACTTTCTTCATTGTATTCTCTTAACGAAAGTGCAAAAAGTGCCTTACCAATGAGCATTTTGGATACATTCGTTAGGCCAAATTCCGTTTTTAACAAAGATTCCACATCTGGGACACTAAATGAATTGGGAAGTTGTTTAAATACTGTAACAATAAGATTTGCATATGTATTTACCCGAATATCACTAATATCAGGTATTTGAAGTGAATGAGTTAAATTCCTAATAACTGATATATCCCAATCGGATTCGGCCATATAATACCACCTCTAATCAATATCTTTAGAATGCCTCAATATTCTATTTGTAATTTTCCCCCATGATTAACGTATAACGCACCCCCGGATGATGCGATGTTTCCCGTAGGGGAATATCGAATATCCGGTGATAGCTGAAGTACCGCGAGCGGGAGCGAGCGGACGAGGCTTCAACGCATCCGGGGGTGCGATAGCCCAGAAGGAGCGCGCGCGGGGGGGAAATGTTTTGGGGGCTCGCGGATTTTGGCTATCTCGCTTTAATGTGAATGAAAGCGAGTATACAACGTTATTGGTATGATATATGAACTCAATCACCTTGATTCATGTCCAAATGATCTAAAGGAGTCTTGATAACTGATATGAAATTCCCGCTGATGTGAGTATTGACCTCAGACGTTCCCTGGCTCTAATGTCCGTGCCATGTTCCCGCGGATACATTGCATAACAATGGCGCCGGGACAGGATCCAAGCCTCCATTTCCATCCAACTTCACCCACCCCCCACTACCCACAGCCCCTTCTCCCTCCCTCATCCTCGTCTCTACAGTAAGAGACAAGTCAGGTCGATCGGGGCCGTTCTTTCCCATTCGCACCAGCATCTCCCGCCACGAACTCCCTCACCACCACCCGATTAAGATCACTTCTCCTCCCCATCACCACATCCACGAACGCCCTCTCCTGCACCGCCAATCCTGCACCATAGGGATCCGTGAATATCTCACGGTTGCGTATCTCCTGGCAGATCATACGCCTGTCGATCTTGGTTAGCTTCCGTCCCAGTTTTTCTCGGTCAAGGTATTCCGCCAGCCGCGCCACCAGCGAGTAAAAGTAACCCGCTTTTCTTCCCTTACGATCACCCTCCACCTTGACGAGGCCGCAGGCGGTACAGAATCTGTGGGGCGCCAGCTCTCCGCGCAACGGTATTTCATCCGATCGAGCAGCCGGGAGCTCCCGCTGAAGCCAGAGCGCATCCCTTGGAAGACAGGTCTCGTGCTCGCAACTGCTCAGGTTATCACCTTTAACTGGAAATGATGGGTAGCGCCAGCAGGGAAAAGAATGTAATTTAACAACGGACAGGTTACTTGTAGATAAAGATTATGGTAAAAAGTGTGACAAGAATAAGTGTGACATAAACTTGTGCCAAAACGCTTAAATATGTGTCAAAATCGAGTGTGGAATGATGTTTGTTGTGGCGGGCCCGGAGGGTGCTCGAGGGCTGAGCGAGATACAGATCGATCGGGGATCGAAAGAAGTGATTTAGAGCGGGGGGGGTTCGGGGAATTCCCTGCCCCGGTTCGGATATCTTCATGGATGATCGCCGATCATCTCCGGGTCCAGCAGCATCTTCCACAGAGGTACAGCCTTCACGTGCATGCCATCGAGTTCAATATCATCCTCCAGGTTCCGTGTCACGATATAACCCCTGCCGTTCTTTTCAGCGTGCAGCCATTTTTTCATCGGCAGGATATCTTTCGGGGCAAGCACGTCCTTGTATTTGCTCTCGACTGCCGTTGATTCATTTCCCTGCACTATAAAGTCTATTTCGTGTATCTGCTTCCAGTAGCCGACCTCGTGACCGCACTGGCTGAAGAGCAGGTGCAGGGCCGTTTCCGCCCTGGTTCCCATCTCCTTCTCCCCGGTCAACGCGGTCCGCATTCCCGTGTCCAGCACGTAGTATTTCCTGGGATTGTAGATGCGCTCGTTTCGTGACGGGGAGGCCACCGGTATCTCGTCGATTATGTGCGATTCCTCGATGTATGATATGTACTCCCTTATGGTATCTAGGGATAGCTTGAACGTCTTCTTCATCTTGCTCAGGCTGACCGGTTTTCCCGAGGAGGTCACCAGGAACGCGGCCAGTTCCCGAAGCGATCTCAGGTCCCTTATCTCGTGCACCGCGGCGATGTCCGCAAAGAGAATGCTGTCGAAGTATTCCAGCAGGATCTTCCTTCTCAGCTGCCCGTCCCTTTCGAGCACCACCCGGGGAAATCCGCCCACGGATAGATAATCCTCGGCCAGGGACACGTACATGTGATGGTCTCCAGGACCGGGTACGGCATTCCGGAACTTCAGGAACTCGGAGAAAGTCAGGGGCCATATTCCGTATGAGAGATACCTCCCCGTCAGATGAGTCATGGCGCCAGGAAGCAGGAGAACCTTGGAGGAGCCACTGAGGAATATCTTCGCCATCCTTTGATCGTGGATCATCTTCACCCACTGGGCCCAATCCCCAAGGAAGTGCGTTTCATCCAGGAACAGATAGAGCATCTCGCTTTTCGGAATGCCCTTGTTCGTCCTGTGGCCTCGGAGAAGTTCACCCGGATCACAGGTTCGGAGCATGGGATGATCGAACTGTATGTAGAGTAGATTCCTCGGATCGGTACCGCGACGTAGTAGTTCATCCATGAGCTGGTACATCATGGTGGTCTTGCCGGTCCTTCTCATTCCAGTGATGATGGTTATCTCTGGAATGTCAAGGGTTCCTTTCAGCTTCTCCAGGTAACGGTCTCGGAGAATTCCCGCGAGCTCTTTTGGTATGTTGCCTGTGAACCACCACGGATTCATGTCATTGAGCAGCATATCCAAGGACATGGTATCGGACATCATGACCGCCATATGAGGTTGTAACTTTAAATAAGTTTCGAGTATAGTCTCAATATATTTACTGAAATATTAGGTTATACTCGTTGTATTTATCAATATGTATTACTATTATAATAGAATATCTTGTAATTATAAAATTTTTTTAAAAGCACTAAGGCGCATCTCACACGATCTCATTCCTGTGGTGCAGTGAGGAGAAAACGTGCATCCATGCCCCAACACACAGGAGGGTAGGGTCGCCGCGTACATCGACGTACGTCACTCCAGGGATGCGAGAGGTTCTGATGGTGATGCTGTTGAAGGATCGTACCGGGATAACATCCATGCTCCTGGGCTCACGGAAGGGAAGGGGAGCCGGGTACCTGATGCATTCCGTTCATGCAGGTGAGCGATCGGACGGAGAAAGAGGGTGGAAAAATTAGGTTAAGCATGAACATCGTTCACTCATCCATCATCTGTATAGTATATGTCTGACTCGCTACAGTCCGACTTTCATCGTAACATACTACTCGGAATAACAGGGTTCCATAGAGAGTAGCATCCGGATCGTCGGCTATCGAGCTACTGGTTGAATCTGTATCTATGATCGCGGTGTATGTATTGTTGTCCAGTATCATCTTTCTACCGTAGCTCTCTTGAATCGGACGGGCATTGAATAAGGAAGATTTGAATATATAATAACAATAGACTACAGCCTCGGTACGGTTATTTGTTCCGTCAATGTAAACCCGGATGGGGTTCTCATCCCGCAGATCCAGGGCGCGAGGTGTATAATCTATTTGATCCAGCGATAATCCATTATCACTTGTGGAGGCTGGCTCGCGTTCAATTCTAATGGTCTCTTCCCAAACCTGGAACTTGTTTTCCTGATCGGTAGCTATAATGATCCAAATTTCCGTGCCTCTTTTGAAAGGCCCGATACGTTTCTCAATTTCTCTATCAATGAATGGAATTCTTGCACTGATTAAGCTCTCACTGTCCGCTTTTGTTGTATTGTAATAAGAGGTATAGAAAAGATATGGTGAATCACCAGTATATTCTATCGTCAGAACTATATAGGCGCCGTCACCGTTAAAGGAGATCGTATAGGATACATCATTGATCTTTGTTGGTCCTTTATACAGTGCCGCAAAAAGACAGGTGAACGGGATGAGAAGGAACAATAACATTACAATGACAAATCTTGCCTTTAATCGTTTGGTTGGTTTTCGTCCCTCTCTACGTGTTTCTCTCCCATTGGTATGTGGTTCACACACCTGGGAATAATAATCACCACCTTGAGAGTGGGATTCACACACCTGGGAATAATAATCACGACCCCGTGAATGGGATTCTAAACCAAGTTCTTCTAATAGGGTGTTCTTATCCAGTGTTCTATTATAAATGGGATTTTTGATCAACTCTTTATGCCTGAAGAACAATGCATAGAGATACGCGATAATGATCAATCCAATTACCACTGCCAGAATAACTGAAATCCAAATTAGATCACGGGGGAGAACGAATACGGAACATATCATAACGATGATCAGGATACCAATGAGAACCTGGATTATCACATTCAAGATGGTCGGCAGCTTGCGAGGCTTTTTCACAGGAATCGTAACACCTCAATTTCCAACAATGAACGACGATCCACACGAATATTCATACTATCAACTTTGTACCACGGCCTATTCATCCATCGGCTCCAGTACAGGAATAACCTCATCGTCGTCATCCGGATATTCTCTGGTTCCGGGCGCTTCCATCACCTCCTCCTCCTCCTCCGCCTCCACGTTCTCAACCTCCGGCAGCTCCACCCTCTCCTCCTCCTTCACCTCGGGAAGCCCGGCGAATACCCTTCTGACGTCCTCTCCGCGGTGCTCGGGCGGCTCCTTCCCGCCCTCGTCTTCCGCAGATCCATCCTCATCGTCATCCGGCAGATCGTCATCGTCCAGGAGCTCGTCATCGTCCAGAAGGTCATCGTCGCTTATATCCATCGGTTTTTCATCTACCCGGGGTTCGGGGCCGCCCGTATCGCCGGGGGCCTTCCGGGACTCTATCGAACCGCCGAGATCCGGTTCCGGAGCTTGTGAATCAACTGTGCGTTTATTTTCCACAATCGATGAGGGCGCGGATGAGGACGGGGGCGCGTCCCGTACCGTCGGGAAAACGAGGGATGCTATCGGGGGTCCCTGCGGTGGTATGAACACCTGCGGTTGTGCGGAGGTCTGCACAGACGTCCGGGCCTCCGGAGTGTGGGGCGAGTAGTATGTCGTATCGGTAACGATCTCGGACGGTCTTTCCTCGTCCTTCCTCCGCTTTCTCGCAAGGCCGATAACCACCAGAAGGGCCAGAAGGACCAGTATTACCGCAACGACGATGATCACCACAAGCATCGTATCCGAGGCTCCCTTGTCATCGGAGTCCCCGCCGGTGGACGGTTTTCCTCCTCCGCCTCCGCCGTCATCCGTGACCACCTTTACCGTTATCGAGAGCTCCGCCGCTGTCTTCGTACCGAGCGATGCTGTTATCTTTACGGTATAATCGCCCGGCGCCGTACCCTCGGGAATATCGAGGGCAAGTGTCACGGTCTCCGAGTCCGAGGCCCCGACGGTAGCCGTATCATCGATACTGATACCGGTGAGTCCCCCGTCGTCAAGCGTCATATCTATAATAGTACTTACCCTGCCGCCATTGTCGATGGTTATCTTCTCGCTGTGAAAGCTTCCCGCCGTCACTGTGACCACGGTAGGTCCGCGCAGGGCTATGCCAAGCTTTCCGATATACCCACCGTTCCCGTTTCCCTCGTCGTCAAGGTCCACCGTGAAGTTCCACACGCCGCTGTCGCACCACCCTTTGATATGTCCGCGATATGGGGTAACCGTCCAGTAATAGGTGACGCCGTCCCCAAGTCCCTCCGCCGTGAAATTCGAACCGCTCTGCTTCTCTGATATCGGCTCCAGATCATCCGGTGACGTTCCCATCATAACGGTGTATTCCAGCATACTGGGAGAACTGTAACCGGTTCCCCATGTGAGATCGATCGTATCGTTTCCCACCACCGCCTCGTTCTCGGGCTCCCGCAGGAACGTGGTGGGCGTCTCGATCATAACGGGCTCCTTTACGATAATGACGATGGACGCATTCACCGTGCATCCCGCCATGTCGCTGACCGAGAAGGTGATCCGGTGAACGCCTCTGGGCAAGTCATCCATGGAAAGGCTCTCCCCGTACCCGAGAACACCGGATATATTGGAGCTCCACGAGTAGTTGAGAACATCGCCGTGAAGCTCGTCCGGGTCCGAACACCTGCCCTCGAACAGGACCGTTTCATCCAGGTGGAGCTCGCTTTCGTTCACCGGCAGGAGTATTCTCGCCTGCTCCGGCGGATCGTTGACGTTGTGAACCGTTATATTGAATTTCCTACTGTCGATCTCGCTCCCGTCTGATACGTTGATGCTGACGTTGTACGTGCCAACGTCTCCGTTGTCCGGCAGCCCGTAGAGCGTGTTATTGGAAGTACCCCATCGCAGCCAGCTTGCATTGGTCGACATGCTCCATACGAGCTCGTCGTCTACGTCCACCTCAGTGGCGTTGTAGACTACGAGATAAAGCTCGTCCTCGTTTATGTCGGTAACATCGGTGGTATTGATCAGCGGGGGATCGTTGGTGTTCGTGACCTCCAGTGTGAAGTGTGAGTTGGCCGTGCCGCCGTTGCCGTCCTTTACATGTACGTCCACCCACCACGTTCCCACGTCGTCGTTGTCCGGAGTACCGTTCAGCAGCCCCGTGCTCTCGTCCATGGATAGAAAAAGAGCATTTGTATCCAGGCTCCAACTCGTTTCCCCCTGGCCGTCGTCGGTCGAGTTGTAATCGTTTCGGTAATGAGTGTCTTCAAGTACAGTCCCGACGTCCTGTGTCAGCAGCACGGGGTCAACGTTCTCCACCGTAAGGGTGAAGTTGCGCTCTGTGAAGGCACCCTGGCCATCCGATACGTTGAGACGTACCCAGTACCAGCCGACGTGCGAATTGTCCGGTGTACCATAGATCGTTCTGTTATCCGTGCCCCACCGGATCCATGTGGCGTTCGTCGCGAAGCTCCACTCCAGCTCGTCGCCGTCGGGATCGGCGGCCCTGTAGGTACTGTTATAGAATTCGTCCTCCGGGATGGTGGTGATGTCCTGAGTATCGATAACGGGTGCCTCATTGTCGCTCTTGGCCCTCAGCCACGGCCTGTAGGTGACGTGGTCCGTGACGTTGTCACCGGTACCCTGGAGGTTGCCGGGATCGTGGCGCGGGCCGGATGCGTTTCCCCACCAATTATTACGTCCGTCCACCTGGAGTGCGTTCACGTCGTAGACGAACACGCCCCACATCTCGTTCCCGTAGATATCGTTGTAATGGACGTCCGTACCACCGCTTGCACCGTACAGCATAATGCCGTTGGAATTGTTCGATATCGTGTTGTTGTCGATGACGTTGTCGTCGGCACCGGACAGCTTGACGCCGAGCCAGTCGTTACCCGCTATTTTATTACCGTATACGTGGTTCGAATTGGAGTTCTCGATGTATATCCCGCCGTTCCACCCGTTATTATCAGTTATGTTGTTGTGGTGGATGGAATTCGACACGGCGGCCCAGAGGGTGATGCCCTCGTCGTTGCCGGTGATGTTGCAGCCCGATATCTCGCAGTTGTTTGAGACCGACAGCTTGATCGCCGAATGGGATTGGGGCGCGTTCCGCACGGTGAGACGTTTGATTACTGCATCGTTGGCCGTAACGTATATGCCCGTTCCCGTGCCCCCCGCGTCTATGATCGTTCCGCCGCAGCTCTGCCCGAGGAGCGTGATTCCCTTGGATACGGTCACGTGTTCGGCATAGATGCCGTCGTGTATGAACACCGTATCGGCGGGATTGGCGGCGTTCACCCCTTCCTGTACTGTTAGAAACTGCTGGCCGCCCCCGGCGTCCACGTGGATGACGGCGCGGGTGTGGATACCTTCCGATAGGTCTTCCGATGATGGCGTTATGTCGTCAACACATCGATTCGAAGAATGGTCCGAAAGTATCGTCGTGTATGTGAAGAAGACGAGAATAATGACTGCCAGGATCGAGATGATGACGAGTGATCGCGGAGTATCTTTTCCGGGCATCATGGGATATCACATACGTACTGATAATGTATCATACCGATATTAATGTTTGTTGGATGGATGCCTCGCAACGGATGTGGCGAATATGCACTGACTTCATAATCAGACCCGGAGTCTAGATGTGATCATCGAACAAATGAATGTAGCTTTCCGAATCCATACGTGATGCTTACAAATTTCCTTCAAGTAACCTTTTCTTTGCACTCCTGTAGCTGAAGATCATCACAGGTATCAGGATGAATATCAATAGTAAGGGAAAGAATAACATTATGAAAAGGAATATGTCATCGTTATCGTCTACGATGTTCCCTCCCTCGTTGTTCAAGATATGATTGTTTTCAAGGACCGGTTTTCTATCTCCAAACATCGCTACTCCCCTTCCCCTGTTGTACCGAACGGAATTGTTGGATATCCTGGCTTCGGAGTCGAAGATCATTATGCCGTCGTCATTTGACTCTATCAGGTTGTTATCTATTACGGGAGATCCACCAAAGATCTCCATACCATCGTCGAAGCATCCGTTTATCGTACTATTCCTCACCGTAGCAGAGCATTCGCCTATGATGATCCCGGATACATAAGCATTGAAAATCTTGCAGTTCTCGAGGATGATATCATCATGGTATGCCTCTATCCCCCCCTGGCCGATAACTACTTCCCTGTCTCCCCACAGGTTGTTGAAGGTACAATTATACAGTTCTGCCCGGCCATGCAGTTCGCATTTATAGGTCGTATCATTATCGTAGCCATTGAATGTGCAGTTCTCTGCATATAGATATCCGCCTTCCTCAACGTAAAGGCCGGCCCCGCCTGGAACGGAAAGGTTCCATACAACCGTGAGGTTCTGAAGGTGGACCGTGCCTCCCCGCATAACGACCAGATTCCCCGTCAGGTCAAGAATCCTGTCGTTCATGATGGTAGAATTGGAAAGTGTGAACTGGCCCGAGCCGGGTATTTCGTCCTTGATGTAGTCGTTGCTGCTCGTCCCACCACCAGTCATGTTAAACATCATTACAAAGACCATTCCCGCAATAGATACGAACATCACAGCCACGACGATCCCAATTACAATAAAACGGGTTTTAAGGGTCTTCATACTTTTCTCCATGCCCTTCCGGGACATGTGCTTTATCCTACCTGGAAACCTGTAATCCTCAAGGGATTCGATATAATCAATGTGGAGTTTTTTATTTAGTCTTTGGAATCTTGGAAGACTCCTGATGTCCTGGGCTAAGGCACCATCTCCTTTCTTGATCGACAGTTTCTTCAGTACGAAGAAGTAGTTCATGGTCCTCTTCAGGGACATCTTTCCTATTGCGAGGGCCACCTGCATAACTCCGAGTACAACTGCTAAGAAGAATAGGACGACAGATAACGACATCTCGTTCCCGGCCCTGGAGAATAGAATACCGGCAGGAATAATCCCGGCAATAACGGCAATAACGGCAGTGAGACCGATGATCTTTCCCTCTGAAACCTTCATGGTCTTCTCGATCCGAGCCCATTCCGGATTCTCGATCTCGTAGTCCTCGGAGTATTTCGACCTCCAAAAATCCCTACAATTGACCATAAGGGCGTTGACATACTGCTGTTGCTCCTGGACCTTGAATGGAATCCCCTTTGGAGGAAGCTGAAAGGATTTTCTCTCTCCGTAATGGAACTTGAAGTTGACGATCTTGAGTATGCCATTCATCCATTGGTATACCGGAGAAATACCCTTGATATCCCTGAACGGAACGAATTCCGGAGTTCCTCTCATCTTCATTATCAGCTTTGGCGCCGTGTATATCCCGTTCTTGTAGATGATTATATTTCCCTTTGGCATGGCGAATACAAGGAAGACGAAAAGGGCGCCCATCATGAGAAAAAAAGCACCGATTAATTTGCCCAGAATGAGATCAAGTATCCCGAGCAACAGGTTCAACACCGCCATCACGCCGATGATAATGGGATAAAATTTTCTGAATGTGCTTTGTTTGGCAGGGTATATAATTTTCCCATAGTCGTGTTGTGGTCCCATTGTGTCTCAACTTCCTTCCTCTAATGAGTTCATGAAAACATGGTTTTTTCAATTGATGATGCTTCGGGCTATCGAGCTATGTCAGCCATGGACTCCTCCCCACCTGAATGAATATACGAACACACATGATCGTTAAAGGCAATTCCGATTAATCCACAATGTTATCAATAATATATCTGGTTTCCGGATCACGCTCCACTTCACCGATCAAGGGGGCGCATTTATTCATCAATGGGCCGCTAACAATATCCGATCACTCGGTATTGTCATTCGCGTTACCTTCGCTCTCCACTCCCGCCTCATCGCCCTTCTCCTCGACGGTCGCCTTTGCCTTCACCACCTCGGCCTCTTCCGCCTTCTCACCTTCGTCCTCTACCACATCCTCGTTGCTCATATCCTTATTTCCCTCGACCT
>CAYRFL010000064.1:6075-9169 GCA_964423515.1 uncultured archaeon | reverse complement strand
TCATATCCTTATTTCCCTCGACCTTTCCGGCTTCGTCTATCGCACTCTCCACTGCCTCATCCATCACTTCGGTCTCCTCCACCTTCTCCCCCTCGATCTCCTCACCGTCCAAATCCTCTTCCACCTCGGTCACCACCACCGTTTCCACCTTCCCGTCCCTGCCAGTAATAAGATGATTCCTTACTATCGCTCCAACCATCAGGAGCGCCAGCACCATGAAGACGGTGAAGAGAATAATGAAGACCAACGGATCCTCATCATCGTCCCGTGCCTCCTCACCTCCATCATCATCACTTCCCCCGTCGTCGTCCCCGGTGCCGTTGTTGACCGGTTCGTCGTCATCCGGCCCGTCCGTTCCGTTGCCGGTGTTATTACCAGTACAGTTCCCGGGATCCACGTCTGTCCCGTTACCTGTACCATTGCCCGGGTCCGCATCCGTTCCGTTCTGCGTATCGTTGTCCGGCATACTGAAAACTATTATCTCCAGACGCTCAACCTCGCCCTTGTTCCCGAGCACGTCTTGGGCGTAGTAGCTGAGGTTCACCGAGCGGTTCAAATTTATGCGATCGTCGTATCGGAGCCAGCCGCTTTCGTTGTGATCGCCCGATCCCGTTACATCCGTTCTGTAGTACATTTCGGCCTTTCCCACGCCCCCGTCGGTGACAAGGAATGTTAGAAACTCACCGGGCCATATACGCAGGGTCCCGTTCGTTGCGTTCCCGTGTGTACAGCTAACCTCCGGTGGCTCGTCATCAACGAAGACAGTTTCATTCCGTATCGGCTCCGCGTTTCCCAGGGCGTCCGAGGTCGTGTATGATATGGTATGGCTTCCCGTTCCCGGGACCGTGAAGTTGCCGCCGTAGGAGGTCCAGTTCCCGTTGTCGATTCTATACCTGACGATGGCCACCCCCGATCCGTTGTCCCCTGCGGTTATGTTCATTTCGGTTTCCGAAGTTATGTACGTCACGTCATCTCGGAAGTTCGGAGAGCCCGGCGACAGTAGGGATACCGGCGCATCGTCGTCCACGAATATATCGAGGCTCCTCGGTGTCTCCGCCTCCAGGAGATCGTTCACCGAATAGTATGAGAGCGAATGAGGTCCGGGGGTTGTGACCGTGAAGTTCCCGGAATGATCTGTCCAGTTCCCTCCGTCGATGGAATATCTGATAGCATTGATGCCCGCGTCGTTGTCAAAAGAAGTGATGTTGAACTCGGTATTCGAAGTGATGTAAACGGGATTCACACCGTATTTGGGCTCGAGCACCGTGAGGTTGGAAACCGGGGTGCTGTTCGAAACGTAGATGTCGAGCTTCCGGAGAGCGTCCTTTTGGCCGATATAATGCGAGTAGTAGTACTCGATGGTATGGGCCCCGGGCTCGGCCACCGTGAAATTGCCCCCGTAGGTGCGCCAGTAACCTTCATCCAGCCTGTACCAGAAGGAACCGTTCATCGTTCTGTTCGCGACGGTGATGTTGAAGGGTGTGGCATCGGTCACGAGGACCGGATTTTCATCCATACGGGGCCCTCCCACCGTGATGTTCGGTATGCACTCCCGGTTGGCATACGGCACCGAGTTCCTCACCGTTTCCCACAGGCCGCCAGCATCTATCATGGTGTACGAGAACAGGAGAAGCTCACGCAGGTCCTCGTCCGCTGCCGCCCGAAGGCATTTTCCCAGACGATCGTGGTCCCCCGGGGCGACCGTGTCGAGGTATATGGACCCCACCATCTCCCTGGGACCGTACTTCTTATACCGCTGTACACACTCCCTTATAGGCCCCTCGCCCCACTGCAGCATGAGGTACGCCACGTCCACCGTCTCCACCATTGTCTTCCGGTCGTAACCGTTGTCCCAGTACGTGGATGCATGTGTCATCAGATGGGGGCGCATGGGTACGTTTTTGCCGGTTTCGTTGACGTAATCCTGAAGGAGTCCCAGGAGCTCGTTTACCTCGTCGCACCTCCATTCGAACCACCTTTCCCGGATGGTGTCGTTGGTCCACAGGAACTGGCCCCTTGCCGCCTCGCTGCCCCCCGGGACATCTATGCCGGTCGCATTCTCGAACTTGTCGAGGGTGAAGTTATCGAAGCTCGTATCGCTTATGAAGTGGAAATTGTCATTTATGTCTATCCCGTCGAAGCCAAGGTCCGCCATCTCGCCTATGACTCCCCTGAGCTGGGCCAGGTAATCCGGGGTGCTGAGGACCCTCGACGGCGGTACTATCGGGTACTGGCAGTCGGAGCCGTTCAGATAGACGGATATCCATTCGGGGTATCTCTCGGGGGCCAGCCAGTAATTGTGCGGCATGCCGTACCAGGCGTATATGCGCAAACCCTCCCTGTGGGCGTACTCCACGAGGTTCGATACCATGTCGTCTGCGGCCCAGTGCGCCTGAATGCAGTGGTCCGACGGGAAGGTGACCCATCCGTCCCCAAGCGAGAGGATCACGGCGGAGCCCCCGAAGCTCTTTATGTTGTTAACGCCCGTGACATGATCGCCGGCGCCCTGCCACTGTTCGCATATACCGTACGTTCCGATTCCCACCGTGTCTAGAAGCGAGCTGGTGGTTATCTCCACCGAGTCGTACGAGCCCAGGTTGGTATCCGATTTGATCTCACCTGTCACCACGTACCTCCCCGGCGTGGGCGAGCCCACGGTGAGCGTTACGTTGGTCGAGGCCCCGGGGGCGAGGCCTGTTATCTTAGCAGGGTCAAAGAAGGCCGTCCTGGCTCCGTGAGGGTTCCGGACGTAGAGCGAGTAATCGTCGCTGGCCTCCCCAAGATTGGTCACGGTTATGTTGTACGTGGCGTTGCCGTGAACGGTCGTAACCTCGTGTCCGGGATGCGACATCTCCACGGCGAAATGCCTGGGATCGACGAAGAAATCCCTCATCTCGGTCCGGTTCTCGTTCTGGCCGTCGAAGGCCAGTCCCTGCCAGTAATATTTACCGGTACTCAGCCTGTAGCGCCCCTCGATCTCCTCCGACGAGAGCTTCCTGTTGTAGATCGCCACCTCGTCGATGGTGCCGTTGAGGAAATCCCCCTGCCAGGCCGGTGCCACCCCGATCCTCCAGGGGCGGTTCATGCTGGCGAC
>CAYRFL010000064.1:0-5975 GCA_964423515.1 uncultured archaeon | reverse complement strand
GGCAGGGAATCCAGGTTGTAACGAACGGTCGTACCGTTGGCCGCGCCTGTCCGCCTGTGAACGAGACAGTTCTCCCCGTCGATGCTCGGTTCATCGGACGCGTAGAGATCGACAGTGGCGTCGCTCCCGGAGGTCCTCAGGGTGGCATTGAGCACGATATTCCAGTTCGACCTGGTGAAGTTGCCGTGATCGGGTGGATAATTTAGCGTGACGTTGATGTGGCAATCGTCCCGTACATGGTAGTGGCCGTCTTTCAGGGGGATCCAGGGTGTTCTCATCGGGTCACTGGGCGGGCATATAGACAAACAGATCGACGGTAGAACAAGGAGGACGATGACCGAATATGCCGTTATTCTATGCATCTCTTTCACGACCCGTTATTCCTTGAATTCCACGGAAATCTCTTTTCGATACCTATTCTTCGTCCGGATGGTCAGTTTCCGTTCGATCTCCGTCAGTATGCTCGGATTCCGATTGCTCTGGGTCCGGTTGCTCCTGGCCCGGATGTCCCGATTCCTCTTGCTCCTCGGCAGTATGCTCGGAGTCCATTGGTACTTCGTCCGGAAGCTCGCCCTCCTCGACGTCCACCGTCTTACCGGTCATTTCGGCGAGCTCGGTCTCCATTACTGTCTCCCCCTTCATCTCCGGCCCGGATTTCATCTTCATCCTCAGTATTTCCCCCGCGCTCAACAATGCCAGTACTAAAAAGATTGCAAAAACGATAATAACGTACAGAGAGAGATTCTCACCCGAAGGTTCGCTTCCATCGTCATCTCCATCATCGTCCTGCGTTCCATTGATATCCGGTCCGTCATCATCCGGATCATCCGTACCGTTTGTCGTGCCGTTGTCGGGATCGCCACCCGTACCGTTGGCGGTACCGTTCCCGGAGTTGCCGCCCGTTTCGTTGGTGCTGCCGTTATCGGGCAGGCCGTCCGTTATGATTCCGACGATCAGCTCCAGCCTCTCCTGCTCGCCCCTGTTCCCGAGAACATCCTCGGCATAGTAGCTGATATTGCTGGAAAGACCCACGGAAATGGGATTCTCATACCTGGTCCAGGCGGCCTCTCCTTCCATTTTGAAGAAAATATCCCCGACACCGGCACCGCTGTCCGTGGCAAGTAGGGTAATATTTCCGTTCGGAGGTATCTCCAACCTTCCCTTCGAAACGTTTCCGGGCAGTATGGATACCTCCGGGGGTATGTCGTCCCAAAAGACCTTCAGGGTGTTCTCGTTCTCCACCAGTCCCAGTGCATCCACCCCCCTGTATCCCATGATATGCTCGCCCGACAGGTTCAGCGATATATTGCCGGCGTACTCCTTCCATTCCCCCGTATCGATGCGGTATTCTATGGATGCAACACCAACCCCTTCGTCCTGGGAGGTCACGTTTAAAAAGGTCCTTGACGTGATGTACAACCGGTCGGATTCATGACTTGGCGCTCCCACCGAGATGTTCGAAATGGGGGCGAGATCATCCAGAAAAAGCACGATTTCCTTCACGGGCTCCTCGTTTCCCAGGTTGTCGGAACTGTAATATTCCAGGACGTTCACGCCGGGTGAAGTGAGGGATATGTTACCCGAATACACTGTCCATGGTCCCCCGTCCAGGCGGTACCGGATGGCTTCCACCCCGGCCCCGGGGTCAGCAGCGCTTATGTTTATTTCGGTATGGTGCGACAGCATGGCCGGGAGGGTTCCAATGCGCGGATGTCCGAGGGTGATATTGCTCGTCGGCGGGGAGTCGTCCACCAGAATATCCAGGGAGGAGGTGGCGTTCCACCACCCTATGTAACCTGACGAATAGTACTCCAGGTTGTGAGCGCCCGCTGTGTCGATGGTGACGTTACCGTCGAGGTCGGTCCAGGAACCGTGGTCCACCCGATACCTTATCGTACCATTACATTCCGCGGATAGGTTCAACCCGGTTTCGGATGTAATATAGACCGGCCCCGAGCCCCATCGGGGTGGTCCCACGGATATCTCGGGGCGGTGACCGATGTTCGAGCGCTCCACCGCCTTTTTGATGGTATCCCACATGTCCCTGGCCTCCGAAACCCCGTAATTGTTAAGGAAGATCTCGTCGGCACCGGATTCCTTCGCCCACCTTATATTGTCACCCAGCCACTGGTGGTCCCCGTCGTCCACGGCCGACAGATAGAGCGAGGCGGCGATCCTTTTGGCACCGGCCCTGTTCAACCGGTCCAGCACGTATGAGATCCCATCATGTCCCATGCCCATCATGGCGAAGGGCATATCCACCGCCGAGCATATCCCATCCAGGTCGTAACCCCATTCCCCATAGTCCGTCCCCCCCACCATCAGATGCGGTCGGAGGGGTATGTCCGAATCCGCATCCCGGACGTACTGCTGCATGAGACCCAGGAGCTCCGTGACCTGATCGGCCCGCCATCGGTACCATTCATCCTCGAGGTTCGTCTTGATATAGCTGGCACGCTCCTGAAGGGTGGTGCCCGTCACCACCACTCCCGTGTCCGTCTGGAACTTCTGAACCGAAAAATCATCGAAGCTGGCATCGCTGGCCCACTGGAAGTTGTCGTTTATATCGATGCCGTCGAAGCCCAGGTCCACGAGCTCGCCTATCACTCCCTTGAGCTGTGCAAGGTATTCCTGGGATCCCAGTACCCTTGAGGGAGGAATGATCCTCGTGAAATAGCGGTCATCGGAATGGTTCGTCGGGGTGCCGTTGGACAGGAGCGATATCCAGTCGGGGTGCCTGCCGGGAGCGAGCCAGTAATCGTGCGGCATGCCCAGCCACGCGTACACGCGGAATCCCTTCCTGTGGGCCTCCCTTACCAGGTCCCTGGTCTGGTTATCCCCCCGCCACCATATCTTCGGGAGATACTGTGACGGGAAGGTCACCTCGCTGGCTCCCACGGATACGAGCAGGACATTTCCATCCATGCGGGTGATGTTACAAAGGCCCTGGCTCCCGTTGTAGACGCCATAGGTCCCGATGCTGCAGGTATCGAGAGTGACGGTGGTGGTTACGGATATCTCGCAGGTGAAGTTCCGGTTCATATCCGGGACCGCCCTCAGCACGGAGCGGTAACTGCCGGGGGTCATATCCCGGACATACAGTATGATATCCACCGAGCTGCCCGGGGTAAGTTCACCCGTACGGTTTTCAGAGAGTGTCATTTCGGCGACCTCATCCGGGTTCTCGATATGTATCCGATAGCTGTCGGTGACGTTGCCGGCGTTCTTCACGCGTATGGTATAGCCAGCCTCCGTACCGGCATTCACCACCCGATGCCCGGGATGCTCCATCTGGGCGCCGAACCTCTTGGCGTCCAGAATGAACTGCCTCGTTGGAGAGGAGGTCTCATTCACACCGTCGGATGCAAGGACGTTCCAGCCGTATGTACCCTGCCTCAACCGGTACTGGGCCCGGATGTCCGAAGGCGAGAGTGTCCTCCCGTACACGGAGACCTCGTCCACGGCCCCCTCAAAGAAACCCCAGTTCATCCAACGGGGATTCGTGCCGACCACCCACGGTCTTTCCATCTCGCAGGTGCCGTTCTCCATGATCCCCTGGGCCCTTGCATCACCGTCCACGTACAATTTCAAACTCGTCCCGTCGTATGTCCCAACCACGTGATGCCAGATGCCTATACCCTCCGGAAGGACGTGGCTGAGGTGCAGCTCACTGCTGCCGTTCCCCATGGTGAGAATGATGGTGTTCCAGTCGTATGCCAGCTTCATGAAGGATGAATTTACCGAGTCGTTCTCCCTTCCGACGATGTGGGTGGTCTGGACAAGTCGGTCGGACCTTATCCACGCAGAGAGGGAGAGCCGGGGCGTGTTGAACCCGGGGCTGTGCGGGACGAGCAAATAATCGTCAACTCCGTCGAAGGTATAACCGCCTGCGAACCTTCCCCCTTTCATGTCGAACAGGGGAGGCGTGTCGCCATCTCCGTTCCCCGGGACCGAATCCAGGAGCGAGCCGTTATTGCCCGTTCCGCTGAAGTCGTGCACGATCGTTCCCGTCTCACCGTATTCGCTCCTGTTGTCGAGGTGTAGAAGAAGCACTGTGTCACCATCGGGCCGCACCGGAAGAGCGGACAGTTCGCAGGTCTCTTCGCTGCCGTTCAGAACCCCCCTGGCTCCGCCAACAAGCCCGTGCTCCCTGGATATGTTACCGTGCGTTCCGGCAAAGAAACCTACGTCGAGCAGGTCCTCGTCGGCATCGGTGACCGTGGCATTGAGCAGAAGGGGGATCTCGTCCAGCGTGAAATAGGCCCTGTTCGGGGGAGCGTTGAGGGCGACCCGGGGCGAAGAGGCTGAGGTGCGAGGATCCACTGCCGATGCAAGCTCCTTTTGCTTCGTCGGACCGGCAGAGGGGGTAAACGGTACCAGCAAGAACGGGATGTTGAAAAGAAGGATAATGATTAGTATCGTAATTGGTACGGGTAATGGACTATGAAACCATTCACGGTTATGTGGATCCGGATGCCGGGCCGCCATATGACCGAAAAATATCGAATACAATCATTATATAGTTAACGTACAGATGAAAGATAACTGGGCATTACGTTTCGGTATTTGGATCAATACATCATTCACGATTAGACCCTGGCAACTCTTCGTTAGGTCACGCCGAACCGGCCCGCCACACCCGGGCCCTGGTGCGACTACACTCCCGAGTTGTTCCCCCCTGTCTGGCGGGTCCAAGGCCCTTGACCAAAGGCTCTGATCGAATGACGCAGGTGGGAATTGGGCCTTGAAGATGGTTTTTCACTCCATATGTTTGCCAGTTTTCACGGCGCTTTGAAATATTAAATTAATCTGCGGCAGCTTCTTTTGTCCCATTTACTAACTGCCAGCCATTTTGTAATAACCCACTTATTTCAATTGTTCCACTAAATGAATCTTTGCTGTAATGTATATCAAATATAAGGGAAATATCAATATCACAATTTTCATCAGAGGAATTACAAAATAACCAGTGCTGAACATTACCATATTCATCATCTTTTCTACCATCATTATCTGAATCATTTATAAGACTTAATCTGATGTTTGGGTTTCCACCATCAGTGTTTATTTCAGATAAATTGTTTCTAGTAATCTGTATTTTGATGAAGTTACTTCCACTGATATTTAAAGCATATCCGTATGGTGTTGAGATGATTGATACTTCACCCTCCCCCTCAATAATTTCAAAAACATTATTTGATGTTATTAATTCGCCATCTAATTCATGCTGATTTTTCATATCAATCCAATTACCATGCACAATACAGGGCAAATATAATATGAAATTTGAATTATGACTTGGTTGTATGGTGAGAATGTAGGAATAGTAAATTGTTTCTTCATTATTTTTATTATCGTTATTGTCTTCATCATTTATACATCCAGATAATAAAAATACGACGCAAATAATAATAACAATTTTAAGAGTTGAAAATACCTTCGACATCTTTTCACCTATCTAACTAATGATACCGTTTGTATATCTGCCCAACAACCATTACATAAACCAATAAATGATTCATCTGGGTCATCTGAACATGCACATTTCGTTTCACCATATGGGCAACTTCTTCCCAAAATATTTCTCTTACATAGTTCATAAATAAATGTATGAGCTTGATCAACTGGTATTGGATCATCCAATCTCCCATTACAAACAACAAAGTGATTACCCTTTATTGCACCACGTCCCTCTCTATCAGTATCTCCATCTGCATAGCATTCATCACAAAACACACAATAATGAAAAATCCCCTTTCTCTCGGTAGAAAATCTAGTTGGATTATTGTAATAGTCATCCTCAAAATTAGGATCACCATCATCAGAATCATAATTCAATGGATTTACATGATCAACGCTTCCACCCCCACCCATGCCTCCTCTATCAATGCGGAGCTTGGGTCCGGCCAGTCGCTTCGCTCCCTTGCCTCGTGGCGTCTCCACTCTTCGAGTGCCTACGCCATCGCACTCGCACC
>CAYRFL010000063.1:22844-23119 GCA_964423515.1 uncultured archaeon | reverse complement strand
AAACAGGTTTTGTTTATTTTCACTAAATCCTATGTTTTTCAAAATTCTCTATAAAGTACCACCCGTTGCTGAACAGAACGACGAACAGACCTATTATCGCGACCGCACTGACGGAAGCGACGACGATCCCTCTCGGACATGCTCTTCCCATTCTGCACCACCCTTTCCGCTGAATTTATACAGATGATCGTACGGACCTCAATGGCATCTTGTCTGCCAACGGAAGCCTATTTGGATTTATACGTTTATGATATAATAATCTAGCTACTTTACTC
>CAYRFL010000063.1:0-22744 GCA_964423515.1 uncultured archaeon | reverse complement strand
GCTGAGAAGCGCACTCGCTGAGAAGCGCACTCGCTGAGAAGCGCACTCGCTGAGAAGCGCACTCGCTGAGAGGTGAAATCACGGGACATGGATCCGTCCGAATGTCCCCTTGACCGGTAGACCTGGAACCTAGCGTACAAAACCTTGAGATCCAACGTTTGCCATACCATCGGCTCTCTCGACCTCCATGCGGTCCGATTTCAATTCCTGGAAAACATCGTCAGTCTCCGACAAACGTAGATATCCATAATCTCAGTGGAAATCATATAATGTATCGTGGATTTCTCGGTATGCCGATGCTGAATCGGCAATCCGGTGACCCCCATGAACGAACATGCGATCCCATTACTGGAATTCGACCCCGAGCGCGTGGGTATAATAGAGCCGTCGGACCATTTCAAGCCCCTGGGGCTCTCGGACCGCTGTGTAATGGTCTTCTACAAGGACGTTATCGAGGACCTCGAGAAGCGTGATGAACTGCGCACGGTTTATACCGTACGCGGCCTGACCGTGGATGTCCCGGTTTACGAGTACGAGTTTGAGGGAAACAAGCTCCTGATGATATGTCCGCCGGGGGGCGCATCGGTGAGCGCGGCCTTTCTGGAGATAATGATAGCCCTCGGGTGCGGCAGTTTTGTGGCATGCGGTAGTGCAGGCGTACTGCACAGTGAACTGGGGAGGGGGACCGTGATAGTAGTGGCGTCAGCGGTACGGGATGAAGGGACCTCCTACCATTATCTGCCGGCGGAGCGCGAGATATCGATCTCTACCGGTACGGTCGAAGCGCTGGAAGGCGTGATGAAGAGGCGCGGGGTGGATTTCAGAACGGGCAAGACCTGGACCACCGATGCCATTTACAGGGAAACCAGGGACCGGATACGCCGAAGAAGGGAGGAGGGCTGCCTCACGGTGGAGATGGAGGCTTCGGCGCTCATTGCGGTGGCACAGTACCGCGGAGTGCGGTTCGGTCAGCTACTGGCGGCGGGGGACGATGTCAGCGGGGACGTGTGGGACCCGCGGCGGGAGGGGCGGAAGCTGAGCGTGCACGAGAGGTTGTTCCGGTTGGCGGCGGAGGGGTGTTTGGGATTGTAGCGTTGGTAAATGACGGATATGGATTACTAAAAGAAATGATTCTCGACAAAGAGAATATGCCGGTGATATGATGGAGAGAATAAGCATAGTAAAGGGGAGGGGAACCAAGGGGATTCTCATGGGTATTACATATGGCTCGGTCATTATCGCATTGACTGTCTTCCTGCTCATCGAGACATTTAGGGACGGTTTCGATGGATTGTTTTTTTTCCTATTTATCCTATGCCTACTTTTCATGGTTCTCGTTGTTGCGTTTCTCTATATTGCCATCAGATTGAAGACCCTGAGAATTAGCGAGGAAAAGATAGATTATATTGTTGGAAAGAAACGGAAATGGTCGGTTGAGTTAGATAATATTGTGGAACTCGGCACTGAACACTTCGGTGGCAAGACACCACGTTCTGGATATTATTTGACCGATAATAAAGGAAATCGATATACGATAAACGACAGGGACGACATTCCCCGGAAAAAGGTGGTCCATTCGTTCAAGCTCATCTATGAACGCACGGGCAAGTATGTGGTCAAGATCAATGATAAGCTGGGGTGGATCGACCGATATAAAATGGGAAAGAAATGAGATGCCGATTGAGTCAATCACCTGCTATACACCCGGCTCATCCTGGGAGTTGCTTAAAAAGCGCAAATAATATATCCACGTTACCCATTAGACATTATTGACATGACTGAACGGAGAAGGATTTTCGGGGCTCCTTGGGATAAAAAAGCGATAAGAAGGAAGCAATTTGTCCTTTTATTCTTGTTCCCCCTCAGTATCATAATATGTGGTATGTTTTTAATTTACTATCTGCAGCAACCACTGGGGCTATTATATTTTTTATACCCAAGTCTTTGTTGCCCAATTCCGGTGTATGTACCTGTGTTCGTTTTGCTTTCATTATTACTATCGATCACAAAGGGGTACGTTATCGAGGACGAGCGTTTGGTTATCAAGAGGTCTTGGTTTGGGAAAAAGATACCGTTTTCCGAAATCATGGGTATTAAATACTATCAAAGGGCATTGAATCGTGAAAAGGGATATAATCCATTTACCGACGATCCGAGACAATTGCTTGTTGCGGGTTATACCGCGAATTTCAAGACTATTGAATACGGTAAGGTACATTCATACTGTAACCGCTGGACCGATGTGGTGATAATATTTACCAAACATTACCATCCCTTTATTCTCTCACCGGACGATCCACATGAGTTCATCTACAGTTTTAAAGGAGCTCTTCAGAAGTGGAGAAGAAAGAATTCTCCCCGAAAACCTCGAAAAAGGAGAGATCGGGGACGCAGGGATAGAAAGGAAGGGGAACATCTCTCTGAAAAGACGAGAGATGGAAGGCAGAGAGACGGTTGGGACTGGGATTGATGGATATAACGAGGTCGGCAAGCCGACCTCTGGGGCTGGCGCCCCTACTTTTTGTTCTTGTTATTATTTTGGTATCGGGGCGGCGAATGCCTAACGGCCGCCGCCCCTCTTAACCAAGAAAGCGTATCTAATGATGATGTTGGGTTCAGTAACTTTGGAACATCATAACAAACTGCTCAAACTCCATACTGAACCATCAATGTGAGAGTGTTGCCAACGGGCCCCTTCTCCACAGCTCTGAAGGTTCTGTTGTCTACCCGACCTCCACCTCGACTACCCATTTCCACCAGTAATGCGACGGGAAATCCCCGATATCACCGACGTTGTCATCCGGTGGAACCAGCCTCACCGGCCCGCCATCCTCCAGCGGTATGGAGCTCCCGTCCATCTCCCATGCCAGTACTATGGGGTTCGTCGACTGCGAATTGTGCACTATGTCGGACAGCGAGAGGGTTATCCTCTCCTCAGTATCGGCGGCGTGGAACAGCACCTTCGTGGCGTTCTCCCCGACACCCAGAGAACCGAGAATATCGCCCACACAAGTTCCCCTGAACTCGCCCCCCATGATCTGATCGCCGTGATGCAGAACGGTGGCATCGAACTGGCATATCGGAAAATTATTTTCCATCTCCGTAACACCGATGCTTCCGGTCTCATTCAACATTCCGGTGAACTTCACCTTCCATTCTTCAACGGTGATAGAGGCCAGGTTCTTTATCCAGTACTGAGAGACAAGTCTCTCCCCGGCCAGCATGGGTTTCTCCAGCCATTCTCCGTCCGTAGCCAGGGCCAGCAGTGCTCTGCCGTTTTCCCCCTCCAGGTACAGGTCCACGATATTTACAGTGATGGAATAGTTATCCGAGGCGGTGAAGCGCACCTCTCCGGCTGCGCTGTCGAGTCCCAAGCTCAGAAAGAGGTCGAATAATTCGTATCCTGCATACTCCGCGCTTACCGTTATCCCCGCCTTGTTCGTGAAAGACAGCGTTCTCCTGGCGGGCTCGATGCCGACGCTCTTTGAATGGGCCATGAGCGAATCCGCAGAAAATGTCGTCTCGTTCACGAGTCCCCCAAAACCTGTCTGCCAGTCCGGGGGCGAACCCGGGGGCAGGGCTCCCGTCGTATCGCCCCCCTCCTCGTCCTTATCCCCGTCCATGCACCCCGTCAACGTTATCGAGACGAGGAGCAAGCAGAGTATGACGTAGCTGCCTGATCTGAATATTGATGGTCCCATTCAATTCACTCCGACAACAATATTCGAGGCCATTTCTGACTCTCGGAATGGATGACAGGAGAAACAGTACGGAGATATAAATTCGTTGCGGAACATCGGCGTCACTGCAGATGTTCCCGTGGACGAGACCATGCGACCGGTTGATCATCACTCGTTCTTCCACACCGGCCTTCTCTTCTCCAAGAACGCCGCAAGACCCTCGTGGGCATCATGAAGACCCATCAGTTCCGCCAGATATACCTTTTCCACCTTTCCCAACCTCTCCGTGAAGGTTCCCCGGCTCCCCGCAAGCATGGCCTTCTTCGTCGACCGCAGCACGGGGGCGGACAGTGCCGTCAACTTGCCCAGGAACTTATCGCACTCCTCCTCGAAGCTCTCCACCGGATAAACGTGGTTCACGAGCCCCAGCTCCAGAGCCCTTCCGGCCCGCACGATGTCCCCCGTGATCACCAGCTCGAAGCCTGTTCGCCACCCGTGAAGATACGGCAGCATGATGGCGGCGATGGGAGGGAACACACCCACCTGTATCTCGGGCTGGCCGAACTTGGAGCGCTCCGAGGACAGCAGGATATCGCAGAACTGGGCCACCTCGTAACCGCCTCCAAGGGCAGCCCCGTCCACCAGGGCCACAGTGGGCACTGGCACCTCCGCAAGCCTGCGGAATATGCCGTGGAACACCTCTATCATCCGGTCCACCTTGTCGGCGGTGTGATCGGATACGTCCACGCCCGCCGAGAACGCCTTTCCATCCGCATCGATGACGAGGCACTTGATGGTGTCATCGTCCTTGAGCTCGTCCAGGGCCGCGTTCATCTCCTCCATCATGGGAATGTCCAGCACGTTGACCGGCGGTTTGTTGAGCGTTATCCTGCCGATACCGTTCTCTCTCGATACCTTTACGGTTGAGTACTCCATGTTTTCACTCTTCCTTGTAAATGAAAATATCACGAATTAGTTACGTTTGGCCCAATACAGAGATATTCCCTTCTCCCAGTGAGAGGATATCTCTCGGTCGTCGCCCACGGGGCATTCCCGATATATCTTCAACGAGGACCGGTATCTCAGTCGAAATCCGGAGTGAGCACTATCCGCCGCGTGAGCTTGCCTGCCTTCGCATCCTCGAAGGCCTCCTTTATCCCGCTCATGGGCCTCGTCTCCACGAAGGGCTCTAACTTTATTGTACCGTCAAGTACCCAATTCAGTACGTTATTGTAATATTTCGGAAGGCATCCCCAGGTTCCGATGATCTCCGCATCGAAAGCCATGAGGCGTGAGATACCGTACTGGTTCTTCTGTATTCCGAATCCTACGACCACCAGTTTTCCAATGAACGACAGCAGTGCCAGTGCCATTTCCTGTCCGGCCTTTGTTCCGGTCACCTCGAATATCTTCCACCCGTAGTTCGATGGCAGTCCATTCTTCTTGCATATCGCTTTGAATTCGTTCTTCACGGCATATGCATCCTTGCCGGTGGAGTCGATAACGAAATCCGCTCCGAAGTTAAGGGCACGTTCGAGCTTAGCCTCGTCTATGTCTATTCCGATGACCACGTTTGCACCGAATGCCTTGGATATCTGGGTGGCATGGACACCCACGCCTCCTCCGGTCCCGATGATTATCACGTTATCCCCTTTCTTGAGACCCCCTCTCACGCAGGCCTGATAGGGCGTGGTTGCAGCATCGGCGATGACCGCCAGTTCTTCGAGTTTGAAATTCCCCCGATCATTCACGAAACAGAGATTCTCCACGGGTACGGGGATATGGCTCGAGTAACCACCGTATATTCCCATGCTGTTTCCTGGCATTTTCTGACCAAGACATCTGTTTCCTCGACCTTCATCGCATATGGGGCAGTCGTTGCAGGGCAATACCGCGGGTACGATCACCTCCTGTCCGATAAACCGGTCCTCACCAGCTATGATGACTCCCGAGACCTCGTGGCCAAGGGTCAGGGGAGGCTCGGTTATCGTGGGTACACCGTTGTAAAAAAACCCGAGATCGGTATGGCAAACGCCGCATCCCGCCACCTTTACCAGCACCTCGCCCTCCGACAACACCGGTACGGGTATCTCGGCGAGTTCCAGGCGTCCCTCGGTTATCTCTCCCGTCTCCCGGTCCTTTTTCCAGGGACGGACCATCTGCCACGTCTTTATCGTTTCAGGTAAATCCATTACCAATCCCTCTTTATAATATTATTTTAAAATATTCCCACAGGGTTGGGCAAGTGCATCATAATATCCATATTTAATATTATTGCACCAAGTGCTTAGCCGGCATTGGAGGACCGTCATCCAATACTACGAAAAACATCATATATTATTAATTCGATAGGGCAGATTCACCTCATATGGGCGTATAATTTCGTAAAAATGATCAAAGAAGAGAGGGATAACATGAGCTTGAATTGGTTGCCAAGAGACGACAAGCAGAAGAATCATGGATTGTTCAGGGGAGAGGATTATTTCGGAACGGAACCCCCATCCGTGATCTACGAGAAGCGGCCCGTTTTGGACCCGCAGGGAAACGAGGTCGAGGGGCTCTACTCCGCCTGGATAATCCTGAACAACCCCAGGCAGTACAATTCCTATACCACCGAGATGGTGAAGGGAGTGATCGCCGGATTCCACAATGCATCGCTGGACAGGAGCGTGGTGGCAGCGATCTTCACCGCCATGGGCGATCGGTCTTTCTGCACGGGCGGGAATACCAAGGAATACGCCGAGTACTACAGCAAGAGGCCGAACGAGTACGGCGAGTACATGGAGCTTTTCAATCACATGGTGGATTCCATACTCTTCTGCAAGAAGCCGGTCATATGCCGGGTGAACGGAATGAGGGTCGCCGGAGGCCAGGAGATAGGCATGGCTGCGGACCTCGCGGTCAGCTCTGATCTGGCCGTCTTCGGCCAGGCGGGTCCCAAGCACGGAAGCGCACCCGACGGGGGCTCCAGCGATTTCCTGCCCTGGTACATGGGCATCGAGGAGGCAATGTGGAACTGTATCAGCTGCGAGATGTGGTCCGCCTACAAGATGAAGAGACTGGGATTCATAACCAAGGCCGTGCCGGTCATCAGGGACGGGGACAAGTGGATAAGGAATCCACAGGTGGTCACCGACAAGTGGGTGGATGACGGAGAGATAGTCTACGGTGAGTTCAAGACGGGGGCCGAGTTCAAGGAGGCAAGGCAGTTCGTGTGGAATTCCAAGACCGATTTCACACTCCTGGACGATGAACTGAACAAGATAATCTGGCGGTTCACGAACCTTTTCCCGGGATGCCTCATCAAGACCATCGACAGCATAAGGGCAAAGAAGAAGTTCTTCTGGGACTACTCGAAGAACTACAACAGGCATTGGCTCGCCACCAACATGGCGGGAGAGGCCTTCCTGGGTTTCCACGCCTTCAACACGAAGAAGATCACCGGCAAGGATACCATCGATTTCATCAAGTACCGGCAGATGATCGCCGAGGGCGCCTACCAGGACGAGGAGATGTTCGAAGCGGTCCTCGGAAAGCCGCTGCCGAAGGACGAGTGAGCCCGGAGGCGGCATGCTGATGAGAGAGGGGGAGTAAATTCCCCCTTTCCGACTTTTATCATCAAGCTCCCGGACGGGGGGAAACCATGAGGACATTCATCACCCGGACCAGGGCCAGGTACGCCGAGACCGATGCCGCGGAAGTTCTGTATTACGGCAGCTTCTTTCTGTACTTCGAGGTGGGACGGATGGAGATGTTCCGCGAGCTCGGACTGCCCTACCGCAGGGATATCCCCATAGTGGACGCATACTGCAGGTACGTCAGGCCGGGGTATTTCGACGACCTTCTGGAGATCCGTACGAAATTCGATGACGTCACGGAAAAGGGCTTCAAGATCCGCTCCTTCGTATACCGCGTGAACGATCCTCAGGAGGAAAATATCCATGGGGAGAAGGAACCGGAACTGCTTGGGCAGGGATACGTTTCCATGGTCTACGTGAACGAGGACAGGAAGGTCAGTCCGCTTCCCGATTATTTCCTCGAGGCCTTTGAGAGAATTCGAGAAGGTTCATAGCACGACCGATCGACGGACACGGACTTCATTTATTCGGGGGAGGAAATGGAGTTCCCGCCATCCCTTTACTGCCCCTGTCCGACCCTATTCTCGTTCGCAGCGCAGTTCCGGGTTCGAGAATATCTCCCGGAGTGTAGTATCCCAATCCCCGAACCGATATCCCAGGTCGTCGATGTATATGAAACCGATCGGCTTGTCCATGTGAAGCTCATCGTAGACGATGTCGTGTTCGGCGAGCCATTTCTCGGTCACTTTTCTCTCTCTGGAGGTCCGGGACGTATGGAGGAACACCCGGTAACCTCTCTCCCTCAGACTCCGGATGGCCTCCGGAGCTCCCTTCATCAATGGGCATTTTTCCCTACGTAATTGTGAGAACCTTTCCGGGTAACCGCTGTAATCGCATCCTTCCCGGCAGCCCCTCGTATCCACCAGCACGCCGTCTATGTCCACGCATATGGTCGTGTAGAACCTGTCCCTCTCCATTTTTCCACGTACTCCCCGGGAGGATAATATGCCGTCCGGTGAACCGGCGGCAGCAACCCGCCCTCGGCAACCCGAATCTCGCCCTTCGTTATCATCTTTGTGCCGGTTTTATCTCCTCTCCAAGCCTTATCTCCAAGCCTTATGTTAATTTTCCAGATGGTCACTTCACTCATAAAATTGATAAATGAAGCGGCATCTGCGCTCTCACGCGATGCCGCGCATATTGTCAAGCTGCGAATCCTTATGCATCCGAGATGCATCTGGTCCTTTCGAGGCGTTACTCGAAAGGCTTCGAAATATATTCGAACCTCGCACCATTGACAACATCCCCTCATTATTCCGGGTGGAATCATGGGCGGTGTACGAAGCGAATGCCAGCGCCGGCCGCAACGGAGATGAAATGAATGGATCACAATAGCATCACAGATATGATAGCAAGGCTTTCCGAACTCGATATAGATATGTACGACGGGGATTTTCTGCGCACATGGGATCACCCGCCCTCCCATCTCAGGGCGGTGGTGCTCATAGCACAGATATTGGAGGAGATGTACCGAGAGAACATCTCGGCCCGCGTCTTCAAGGGGCCGCTGGCGGTCTCGAACTTCCGGGATAAATCCACACGTACCCGTTTCTCTTTCGCCAGCGCATGTTCCCTTCTCGGCCTGGACGTCCAGGACATCGACGAGAGCAAGTCCCAGGTATCCCACGGCGAGACCGTAAGGGAGACCGCCAACATGATCTCTTTCTGTACCGAGGTCATAGGCATAAGGGACGACCTCTTCCTGGGCGAGGGCCACAAGTACCAGAAGGAGGTGGCTGATTCGGTGGAGGCCGGTTTCCACGAGGAGGTCCTGCCCCAGCGTCCCTCCGTCATAAACCTTCAATGCGACCAGGACCATCCCACCCAGTCACTGTGCGATCTGACGCACCTGGTCAAGTACTACGGGGGCCTCGACGCCCTGCGCGGAAAGCGCATCGCCATGACCTGGGCCTATTCGCCCGCATACGGGAAGCCCATGTCGGTCCCACAGGGGATCATCGCCCTCATGACCCGATTCGGCATGGACGTGGTCCTGGCCCATCCGGAAGGCTACGACCTGATACCCGAGATAGTGGATGACGCAGCCCGGTTCGCAGGGGAATCGGGAGGGCGGTTCACCCGCGTCCACAGCATGGAGGAGGCGTTCAGGGACGCCGACATCGTTTATCCGAAGTCATGGGCGCCGGTCACCGTCATGGAGAAGAGGACCGCACTGCTGCGCCAGGGCAAGGCGGGGGAGTCAGCCCTTGCCAACCTCGAGCGCGTCTGCATCGAGAACAACTCGAAGTACAAGAACTGGGAGTGCACCGAGGACCTGATGTCACTGACGAAGGGCGGAAAGGCGCTGTACATGCACTGCCTGCCGGCGGATATCACCGATCTCAACTGCGCGGAGGGCGAGGTGGCCAACTCCGTGTTCGAGCGGTACAAGGTGGATACCTATCACGAGGCCGAGCACAAGCTGTACGTCATAGCCGCCATGATACTGCTGACAAGGTTCCGGGATGCACGAAAGGTGCTGTCGGGGCTCATGCTGCGGGGCGAGAACAGGCGGTTCGAGGTTTAGGAAACGAGAGTGGGACTATAAAACGCAGGGCTTTTTAATTAATTAACATTACCTTTCGACACTAAGTAAAGCGGGCTCGATAGCGGGGGAGGGGAGAGGGGTGGTGAACGCGCACGCGAGCCCGCTACAGTAAAATAAAATGCATAATAACACATGGGGGCCGGTTCCCGGCCCCACGGGTCGGTAAAACCGACCCAAAATATTAACAATTCTATAGGTCTCTCACCAGAGCGTTCCGTTGGAGTCCGATCATATGGCCGTATCCGTCGACATAGCACAGAAAAGCCACCCCGGAGGCCCCCCGCAATGAACCCGACTCCCCTACCCCTTGCGGAGATCGAGGGTGAACTGGCCGTGGTGAGGGACACCGCACAGGGCAACAGGCTCTACGGAAAGCACTGTTACGGCCAGCCGCTTCCCGGGGGCGGCCTGGAGCTCTCCCTTCTCGAAGCGGCCTACCTGTCCGAGCAGGGCCGCATACGGGTGAACCTGGGAGGCGCTCCACTGGATTTCCCGGGGCTCCTCCGGCACCTGGTGAGCGAGACCGGCATCGGCTATCACAGGTACGCCGGTTACCGGGACCTGAAGTCCCGGGGTTTCATCGTGAAACTGACCTCACCCTTCGACTTCTCGCTGTTTCCCGGCGGAACCTCCCTTCGACGGGCCCTTTCGAAGAAGTTCGTGGATGTCTACAGCGAGAGGGAGAGCTTTCTGCCGGAAAGGATGTACGAGAAGGCCGAAAGGGCCGAGGAACTTCGCAAGGCCTACATGGTTGAGGTGGTGGACGAGGAGGGTGACATCACCTATTACGACGTCTCCGCAGCCTCTCCCAGGGGCACCGTGCCACATGAGACCCCGAAGCACGTAGTGGAGGGTTCGCTGCTGGGCGGTCGTGTCATCGTCTTCGACCTGGGATCGCTATCGGGATTGTTCGTCCGTGAGTTCGTCGGGCAGGTGCGCGGCAGATGCCATCAGTTGTCCCTGGTGGAGGCCGCATTTCTGCTGAAGCGAGGCGCCCTACTCGTTTCCACCGAGGACGGCAACGATATGGACCTGGAGGCATTTCTTGAACTTGGCAGCCGGCACGAGAGGGACCTACCCGGCAGGTTTTCACTCTACGAGGAACTGAAGGAGAGGGGTCTCCTTGTCAAGACCGGTTTCAAGTACGGTGCATACTTCCGGGCCTACAGGGAGGACCCCGAATGTTCACACGCCGACTTCCTCGTACATCTTCTGCCCCTGCCCGAGGGCCCTGGATGGCCGGAGGTTTCGAGGAGCGTCAGGGTCGCCCACGGAGTACGCAAAAAGATGCTCTTTGCCTTCCCCGGGAAAGGGGGCGAAATGCGCTTTCTCCGGGTTGAGAGGGTCAAGCCCAGCTGCTAACCTGTCATCGATCCTTTTTCGAAGCATCCCAGCATTGTATCCGTTTTTTTCCGGGGGATATGAATATAAACCTCCATTGAATTGATAGATGAACTCTTCCCTAAAATATTGTCCATACGAGCGATACGACCGTGTGATGGCAGATGGTAAAGATAATAATATCCGGAGCCGGAGAGGTGGGCTCACGGGTGGCCGCGACCCTCTCGCGGGTGGGACACGACGTCACAGTGATAGAACCCGATCCCAAGAGGCTCGAGGAACTACGGGTGTCCCTGGACGCCCGCCTGATGGAGGGAAGCGGCGCCAACATGGACCACCTCGCCGCAGCCGGGGCAGAGGGGGCAGACTTCTATTTCGGTCTTTCCGACGATGACGAGACCAACATGCTTGGAAGCGTCATGGCCAAGACCAGGGGATGCCGCACCGTGGCCCGCATTAACAGCGGAAAGTACATCGACACACCGGTATCCCGAAAGCTCGCGGAGATCGGCATCGACATAGCGGTCTCCCCCAAGCTCGTGGTGGCCGAGAAGATCGCACAGGTCCTGCTCATTCCCGCCCTGGTGGGCCGCACATCCCTGGCCAAGGGCAAGATGATGCTGGCGGAGGCGAAGGTCAGGGCCGGCGCACCCATGTGCCGCAACGCCCTTCTCAACACCAACCTTCCAAGGGGCATAATGGTGGGTGCCATTTTCCGCGGCGCTCACGTCATAATACCCAGCGGCAAGACCATTATCCGGGAGAACGACCATCTGGTGGTGGCACTGGACTCCCCCAAGAGGCTCGACGAGCTGGAATGCTTCTCCGGAAAGGCAGTAGGGGGAAGCCGCCGGGGTCCGGAGCGCGTGCTCATCGTGGGGGCCAGGCACAGCTCCGTTCAGCTCGCCAGGAAACTGGAGTCCAAGGGCGTCGGGGTCACTCTCATTGACGGAAGCAGGGCAAAATGCCTGAAGGCTGCCGAGCGATTGAATAGGACCACCGTAGTGAACGGGGACCCCACGGACAAGAAATTACTCCTGGAGGAAGGGCTCGAAAGGATGGACGCCGTCATATCCATGACCCCTTCCGAGGAGTTCAACATCCTCGTTGCCCTGCTGGCCCGTATGTATCGGATACCCAAGGTGGTGGCCGTGCTGCACCGCACCGCCCTCAAACCAATGGTGGAGACGGTGGGGATCGATTTCGCAGCCTCCGTGAAGCACCTGGCCGTGGAGGCGGTGCTCAAGGAGGTCGAGCAGCTGGACATCCTGCGTACGGTCACTCTGCACGGGGGCGAGCTCATGGTCTTCGAGACCCGCGTGACGAAACGATCGTCGGCCACCGGAAAGAAAATTATGAACCTGAAGCTCCCCAAGGGCGTTCTCATAGTCGGCATATTCCGCGGCGGCAAGACCCTGATACCGGGAGGTGACGAGGTGATAATGAAGGGGGACCGGGTCATAGTGTTCTGCTTCCAGGAGATGATGGAGAGAATGGATAGGATGTTCCGCGGCAAGGGACTGATATTATGAGATGGCGTGTGGTCCTTGGAAACATCGGCACCATACTGAAGTTCTACTCCTTCGCCATGTTCGTACCGCTCCTGGCGGCACTCATCTACTGGGAAAAACCGCTGGTCCTCGACATCTACCCCGCCAACGCCTTCATCTTTCTGGCCCTGATCCTGTTCTCCATCACCATGGGCCTGCTCCTGGAGCGCTTCGGCCAGCCCTACGACTTCCACGACCGGGAGGCCTTCGCCATCGTATCGATCTCGTGGCTGCTCATTGCCCTTCTGAGCATGCTTCCCTTCCTGCTTTCGGGGACAATTCCCGGCTTCACGGATGCGTTCTTCGAGTCCATGTCCGGTCTCACGACCACCGGCGCCACCATACTGCACGTCACCAAGGGGGACTTCCTCGACCACTATCCGCGCAGTATCATGCTGTGGCGCGCCCTGATACAGTGGCTGGGGGGAATGGGTGTGATAGTACTGTCCGTTGCGATACTGGCGAAATTCACCCGGGGAGGTGTGAAGCTGCTGGCCGCCGAATCCCCCGGACCCACCCTCACCCGCCTCAAACCACGCATAACCCACACGGCCAAGGTGATGTGGGTGGTCTACTGCGCCTTCTCGCTTCTGGAGTTCCTCCTTCTGTGGGCCTGCGGCATGAGCCCCTACGACGCCATGTACCACACCTTCACCACCATGGCAACGGGCGGTTTCTCGTCCCGCGTCGGCTCCGTGGGCGTATACTCTCCGCTCATCCAGTGGGTGATAATCTTCTTCATGCTGGTTGCGGGTACGAACTTCGCCCTCATTTACCACAGTTTCCGCGGGAAGGTGAGTCTCATGCTCCGGGACCCCGAGTTCCGCCTTTACCTGGGTGTGTTCGTGGCATCCACGGTCATAATCGTATCGGTGACCTATGGCCTGGCCGGTGGCTGGGGTAAGGCGCTGCGCCATTCCGCGTTCCAGTCCGCCTCCATACTCACCACCACCGGTTACGGTACTACAGATTTCGACGGGTGGCCCGACCTGGCGCGTTTGATCCTCCTGCTCCTGATGTTCGTGGGGGGCTGCGCGGGATCCACCGGTGGTGGAATAAAGAACATACGCATTCTCATCATACTCAAGTATGCATGGCGCAAGTTCCGCAAGCTGGGTAGGGAGCGCGTGGTCCTGCCCATCAAGGTGGGGGGAGCCGCCGTGCCCGAAAAGCTTCTTTCGAACATAACCTCTTTCTTTATACTCTATATATTGATATTCGTTGCCGGCACCCTGGTGATCGTCGCCCTCGACCTCGACATGATCTCCGGAGCTTCGGCGGTGGCCGCCTCTCTGGGCAACGTGGGTCCCGGGCTCGGAGCAGTGGGGCCATTGCGGGATTATTCGACCCTATCCTCACCCAGCAAGATAATGCTGGCCCTTCTCATGTGGGTGGGCCGCCTGGAGGTCTTCACCGCCATAGCCGTTTTCAATCCCGGCCTGTATGAGAGGAAACATGTGACGGGATTTCTGAGGGGACGTTAGATCGGGGCCTGTCGCCTCCTGCCCTATATCTTTGTACTCCCTTTCCGACGCCCGAACTTTTTTCAATTAACGTTAAATATGCGTGAACATTCTAATATACGGGCGTCGATCATATTCGGGTCGGTGTTTCAGTACCACCGCCGGTCCACCGACGTAAACCCGGAGATGCAGGATAACATGTCAAGGTACCCGACCATCCTGGTCCTGGCGATCCTTCTCGGATCCGCCTTACCCCTCTTCATCAGTACCAGTACAAGAGCTCCCAGCATACTCTCCGATTCCATCTTCTCGGGTGGCGAGGCCGACGGCGTAGACGTACTCCCGGAAGGCGTCGTCCAGCTGTCCCTGGCATACACGAACTTCGAGGACGATTTCACAACCCAGGAGGGTATCGGCGAGGCCCGGAACCTCACGGTGGACAACTCCACGGGGGAGGTGAGCATTTCCAAGGCGACCCGGTACTACGGCGGCTCGGAGACCGACAAGGGCCGCGCCATCATCGCAACCTCGGACGGCGGTTTTGCCTTCGCCGGCTCCACCAGCTCCTCTGGAGCAGGAGGCAGCGACTTCTGGCTCGTCAAGACCGATTCCGAGGGCAACGTACAATGGGAGAAGACCTTCGGAGGCAAGAACAACGATTACGGCTCGGATCTCCGCCAGACCGACGACGGCGGCTACGTCATAATAGGCTATACCTACTCGTACGGTGCGGGCAACCACGACATATGGCTCATCAAGACGGACGCCCAGGGCAACAAGCAGTGGTCGCGAACGTACGGCCAGGGGGGTTACGAGTACGGCGAGGGCGTATATCAATGCGACGACGGCGGCTACATCCTCGTCGGCTGCGACTATCACGGCGGTGACGACCCCTGGAGCGAGGCATGGCTCATTCGAACCGACGATCAGGGCCAGGAGGTCTGGAACAGGACCTACGGATGGTGGGGATACTTCTCCTGGGGGTATGACGTCAGGCAGGTGAGCGACGGCGATTTCGTGCTGGTGGGTTACACCGAGCGATGGGGGAACGGCAAGAAGGACGTATGGATCATCAAGGTGGACGACAACTCCAACACCAAGTGGGACCGCACCTTCGGCGGCTCTGGCTTCGAGAGGGGATACTGGATCGAGGAGACCGCCGACCAGGGTCTGATAGTAACCGGCTACACATCATCCTACGGAAACGGCAACAAGGATATCCTGCTGTTAAAGGCCAATCGGAACGGATACGAGGAATGGTACCGCACCTTCGGTGGCACGGCCGACGAGGAGGGATTGAAGGTCATCCTGGCACCTGGCGGCGGCTTCGTCATCGCAGGGGAAACGTGGACATTCGGCTCAGGCAGCAACGACATATACCTCGTCCGTACAAACAGTGCGGGGATCGAGATGTGGAACCGGACCTACGGGGGCTCCAAATCCGATTACTCCGATGCCATTGCCTCGGCCAGCGGCGGGTATGCGATCCTGGGGACGACGTGGTCCTACGGTGAGGGCGAGTACGACGCGGTCTTCAGAAGACCGATACGGCAGGTTATTCTCTATATCGCAAGGGATACCTCCGCTCCGTGAACCTGGTCTCGGGTCAGGCCCGTTCCTACGCCTCATTCTCGTACACCTGCATCATACCCGAGGCCACGGAGCTCGCCGTGAGCTTCTCGCCCAACGGCATCGCGTGGTACAACTCATCGGGAGGACTGGGGGGCACCGATCCCATGAGCCAGGGTTTCGGCGTGGTGGAGCTATCCGGGCTCGACTGGAACATCTCCGGATTCTATTACAAGGTGGATTTCCTCTCGGAGGCACCCGAGAGCCCCCGCCTCATCGATGTGGAGCTGGCATATCACGAATACACAACCTCCGGGACATTCACCTCCGCCCCCATCGACAACGAGGAATACCTCCTCTCCTGGCGCTGGATCGCCTGGGCCGCCCTGAGACCCGAAGGCACTCACGTAAAGGTACAGCTGCGAAGCGCTCCCAACCGCGACGAGATGCTCCAGCAGTCCTTCGTGGGCCCGGACGGAAACACCACCACCTACTACTCATCATCCGAGACCGACATCTGGGACGGCCACGACGGCCACCGCTGGTTCCAGTACCGTCTCTACCTGTCGACCCTGGATTCATCCGTCACCCCCTCCGTCGACAGCGTTTCCTTCATATACAACACGCTGCCAGATGTGGAGGTCGAGACCCCCGACTCCAAGAGATCGGGTCACATACCGATCAACTATACCCTGAGCGACGGCGACGGGGACGAGGTCGATATAGTGGTCCAGTACCGCACCGGTTTCTCAATGTATCAGGTGGCCAGTCCGGCATCCGGCAGCGAGGGGACCTACGACCTGCTGACCAGCCCCGCCGGCGTGGGGCACGTATTCCTCTGGGATTCCCGGGCCGACCTGGGTCCCGGGCAAAGCGACGACGTCTTTATACGGATCACCCCAAGCGATTCGGACATGGGTATGCCCGGAGAGACAGTTCGCTTCACGGTGGACAACCAGCCCCCTGCATTCATATCCACCTCGCCATCGGGCTACGTCAATACTCGAAACGTCACTCTCGTCGTGGAGACCGACGAGAACGCGAATGTCAGGTGGGACAGCAAGAACCTGAGCTACGGGGACATGAAGAACCAGTTCGAGGAAGGTCAGGGCACAATGCGCCACACCACGGCTATTCTGGCCTCTCCCGGGCCAAATACGGTGTATGTCAGCGCCATGGATACCCTCGGGAACGGCAGGGATGCGGGAATCCGGATCGATTTCATCGTGGATGTGGAGCCGCCGGAGAAGATGCAGGTGCTCATCGAGAACGGCGTGGAGGTCACCAACTCCACCACGGTCAACATAACGCTTATGGGTACGAGGAGCCCGGGTGGAACCCTTTTGATGATGTTCGCCAACGATTCCTCGTTTGAAGGGGCCATCTGGGAGAACTTCACTCCTTACAAGATATGGGAGCTCTCGCCAGGCGACGGCGAGAAAACGGTGTACGTGGCCCTGAAGGACAGCGCTGGGAACGTTGCAGTATCGGAAGGATCGATAGTCCTGGACACGACGCCTCCCACGGTCACGGTGCTCTCGCCCAAGGATGAGACCGATTCCAGACATGTCATCCTCCGGGTGAGGACCGACGAGGAGGCATACATTCGCTGGGGCTATTCTGACGAGGATTATCGTTCCATGACCCGCACTTTCGACGAGGGTGAAGGTACGATTCTTCATAACCTCTCATTGAATGCCACCGAGGGCAGGAACGTCATATACCTGACCTCAATGGATATGTACGGCAACGCCATGGGAAAGGCCGAGAAGCTTTCCTTCGTGGTGAACCTGAGCGGAGACGGTGGAGGCGGTGGAGGAAGTGAAGGCGGCGGAGGTGGGAACGGTGGAGAAGGAGGGGACGAGGACAAGGGGGGAGAGAGCGAGGGCAACTGGTGGATATTCGCCATCATCTTTCTGAATCTTCTGGTGCTGTTCTTCGTTATAGTATACCGGATACAGTCGAAGAACAGGAAAAGAGCGCCCGAGCCGAAGGACGAGCGGGTATCCCTCAGGAAGGATGACATCCTCGGTTCCCTCCACGGTAAGCGGCAGCCCGTTCCGCAACCGGTCCATATCCCTTCCGGCAGCTTCGGGGGAAAGGGCTACACCACGACGCAGCAACTGCCCGTGGAGTCGCCGGAGATGAGAAAGCAGGATTACGACAGGGTCTACGGACACGCCTCATACGCATCGGGGACGGACGAGGAATACGGTGTCGGGGCTGGGGACGATGTCGAGACCGTCTGGGATGAGGTGCCCACAGTGGTCCCGGAACCCCCTGTGCGCCCCGTCTGGGTCCCGCCTGCGGAGGAGATGTCCCCGGACGAGGCGAGCGGACCGGGGCAGGAAGAGCCAAGGGCGGAGGCGGCGGTTGCGCAGCAGCCAAAGGTGGAGGCCGCCGGTGCACCGCAGTCCTCCGTGCAGATAACCCCGCAGGCTCCCGAAGTGAGAAAACCATCGCTGCCGCCGGTGAGGGGGCCGGGAGATCTTTCCCCGTCTGAGCTGGCAAGGCTGTCCGGGGCGGTCAGGGCTCCCGTGAAGAAAGAGCCTATGGAACGGAGAGGCCACCCGAAGGTACCGGAGCGTCAGAAGAAGGAACAGGTCAAGCGAAAGGAACTGGCATCCATACTGGACGAACTGAAGGCCGACGTGCGCGGGGCGACCAATGCCGATATGCCCCTCAAGAAGAGAAAGTTAGTGGGCCCGGACGGCAAGGCCCGAAAGGTATCCATGGACGATATATCCGACGGTCTCGACTCGCTCCTGGGCATGTTCGGCGGCAGGGGCGACGGGGATGGTTCGGATGACGACTCCGGGAACAACAGCGTGGCCCTGGCCCGCATACCTATCAGACGTATAGCCGTCGAGAACGGGAAGCGTGGCTCCCGGCGGTAATAATTTTCAGCAGCGGGGTGACGACGATGGTAGCGGTGGGATTCGGAGACGAGGAATACGTGTTGGAACCCAGCAAGATGGTATGCCTGCTGCGCAACTACGCCGCCCATGCAAGGGAACTGGGTCATCAGGTCACCGGAAGACCGCGTTTCTTTCTGAAACCCCCGTCGTCGCTGTTGCCAAGCGGCGGTACTGTTAAAATTCCGGACGGCGTGGCAGAGCTTCATCACGAGGTGGAGCTGGCGGTCATCATTGGCGGTACTGTGAAAAATATCGCCGAGTACGAGGCCGAAGGATACGTACTCGCCTACACGGTGATGCTGGATATCACGGCAAGGGACGTTCAGCGGAGGGCCAAGGAGGCGGGGCTACCGTGGTCCGAGGCGAAGGGTTACGACACCTTCGCACCGGTGGGGCCCCGGGCCTATCCGGCGGCGGAATACGACTGGCGGGAGCGGGACATATGGCTCAACGTCAACGGAGACCGGCGGCAGGCGGGGAACACGCGCGATATGCTCTTCAGCGTGGGACGGATAATCTCCGAAATATCGAGGGTCATGACCCTGGAGGCTGGTGATATCATACTCACCGGGACGCCGGAAGGAGTGGGGCCGCTCGAGGCCGGGGACGAGGTTAGTGCCGGGATAGAGGGGATGGAGAGGTTGAGGGTCAGGGTAGGATAGCATTGTGGCGTTTATGAGCCGGAAGAGTGTTTTTTGCGTTCCTGTTTGAATCCGTGAAGATCGTATCGGCGACCTTTTTTCACTTTAAGTTCCGCGTCCCATTCTCGGGTCGAACGCCGTCGCATAACCGGAGCAAATAACGAATTCCGGTCGGGGCTCCGTCATTCGATTTCGCCTTGAGCCGCAGGTATAGCGAAGCGGGTATTCAAGCCCCCATCCATCGCAGGCAGGAGCAAAAAGGAAACGTGGGTCTCAATGGTTAAATCGGGTTTGATAGGAAGGATTATCTTCCGTATTGCCCGGAACGAAAAACTTCAGAATGTTGATGATATCATTGGAAGGGAACAGGATATCAGAACACTTTTCCGCAGGTATAACATTTATTCGAAACGCCGAGATTCACGAATCCACCGCAGACCGGACATCTCTTGATGGCGGCAAAGGTGACTCCCGGCACGACGGGCGCCCCCCGAAAATCCTCTTTCGGAGGAACTGCCATTCTGCCGCCGATCTCGCCGCTCACGGGAGCCGCGTCATCCTTGAGCGCCCTGTCGAGGGTCGGATACCTTCTCTCCTTCGGGGCTCCCCGGATCTCCCTGACGGGGGGTGCCTTTTCCTTCGCCGGCTCAACGGCTATCTTGGCCACACCTTTTTTCTCTTTCCTCTCCTTTCTCTCCTTCCTCTTCAGGCGATGCAGCTTCTCCTTGCGTTTCTTGGTCCGCCTGCTCTTCCGCTTCTTCCGCAGGGCGTCGAGCCGTTTCGTGCGCGTCTCCTTCGCCTCGATGAGCTCCCCCCAGGACACCTCGCTGTTCTTGCGTTCCTGAAGCCGCTTCCTGATGGCCTCCCTCTGCCTCTTGCGAAGTTCCTCGAGCCTCTCCAGCTCCTCCAGGGATACCTCCTTCCGCCCTCCTCCTATCTCTCCGGAAGGTCTCTTGAGAAGTGCCCTCTTTGCGATCTTCTCCACAATGGTAAATCCGTCCTGCTCCTCCGCGATGGTACGGGAGATATCTATGGTCACCGCATCCTCATTCTCCTCTTCCACACCGGAAAGCAGGATGGCGCCGCGTTCATCCTTCTCGTCCGTGGCCTTTACTGGCTTGGTGGGTAGTTCGATTATTTCCTTCTTCGAAATCTCCTCCGAACGCTTCATCGGTTTCGTTGGAAGATTGATTATCATCCCGGACCCATCACTGCCCACACCCTGTTGCTTGACCTTGAGCGAGATCACCTGCTGGTCATCGAGAGAGCTCTTGTTGGGTTTGACCGGAAGGCCTATCACTCCCTCCTCGTGCACGAAGATGTGTTCGCTCTCATCGGTTCCCTGGGCCTTCTCCATGGATACGAGGAGCATCTCTTCGATGTCCCCATATAACCTTCTCATCTCCTCCCAGGAGCGATCGTCATCCGCATCGAGTCCCTGTTCGGATTGAAAACTGCCGCTAGCGTTATCCGTATATGTTTCCGATTCAGTCTCCTCCTCGGCCAATTCCTCTGCGTATCTCTCGAGGAATGGAAGATCGAACAACTCCTCCACCTCATCGGCCCCGATGATGATATCGGGTTCCTGAGGCTGCTCGGTTTCCTTGTTCGATGCTCCCTTCATGGCCAGGAGAACGAGGATGGGGGTCCAGATGCTCATGCTATCTCCGAAGGTTCCCATTGGGATAAAAAGTCCGGTCCAGTATTACAGATTAGTCATTATACCGATATTTCTATTTAAGGCTTATCATATCTAAGAATTATTCCTTATGCGAAAATATGTGGAAAAATGTCAGCGGCCGGGTCGTATATAAATATCTGGGCGGCATTTATACTGGCTGCCAGGGCCGCCGTAACCACGGTATGCCGTATTGTGACACCATGATAGAAGAGATATGTCCTCACCCGAACGAAACGGGTCCAAGGGGCAGACCTCCCGACATGAATGGGGAAATGTCATGAAACGAACGACCTCCCATGAAAGCGCTATGGGGAAAGTCCTGTTGCTTTTGGGTGTTCTATTGCTTTTCAACCTGTCCGTTGGCATCGCCCTGTATCTAGAGGCAACGGACTCTGAAAGGCTTATGCCGGTCAGGGGGATCTCCATGATGCACGGGGAGCCGCGGCTGGGTGTCATCGATCCCGGGGACGGTGTAATAATACACCCCTGCGAGAGCAACGAGAGCATCGTTACGGCGGAAATGGGATGGAGAATGGCCCATTACAGATGCGGATACGCAGGGGACGTTATCGGTTTCCATCCCGATGGTGATGAATCGGTAGCCATATGTCACCGGCCCCTGTTCTTTATGCGTTTCAACGTCTCCAAGGCAAAGGTCAACGATACCCGCACCCTCCTCATGGATATCCCGGAGAAGGAAATTTTCGGGAAGCGCAGCATCTACGTGGAGACCTATTCATTCTCTGAATACGTTTTCACGGATATGCTCCTGGGCCCGTACCTTGAGGATTCGGAGCTCACGATGGAGAGCATAGCTGAGCTCGAAAATACCTCGGGTTACATCACCGTGGGAGATAACAACGACGGCCTTGACCAGGCAACCATGAAGCCGGTTCGCTACGAATGGATCATGGGCAAGGTGGAGCTCGTGGAAAATCCGTACGGAGCACATGATATCATCTCGATATATCTTCTGAGCGTCTTCACCCTGGCGTACCTTGGATTGAACATATGGGCATACCGGAAGAAATACGAAAAGAAAGAGTACGTGGACAAGCGCCTTTTCATACTTTTCTATCTTCTCTTCATAGCCGTCTATATCTCGGGTTACGTCGGACATATCTACAGGGGAGAAACGGTGAATTCCATTTCCATGAAATGGCTGCTTCTGGAAACAGTGATCGGTACCCTGGCCGCCGTTGTCTGGATCAATCTGAGACCGAAGATCAAGCCGCTCTACACCAGAAAGGTTGGCAGGAAGAACACATTGAGCAGCTTCGTGGGTCACACAAGGCAGACGCCGGTTTTCCAGACGGCCGCCATGGCATTCGTTGCATTTGCATTCATGAAGACCGGACTGCATATTGCCGCCCAGACGGTGATATTCGTCATGTCATGACGGTGTTCTATCACCTGTCGATACCCATCTACATCCCGGGAAGGGGGAAGCACAGTATTAAAAAAAGGGATTTGCGGGTCAAAGGGAACATAACACCGCGGAAAAAGGATGCAGATGGGTCCCGTGGGATGAGCAAAACAGGAAAAGAAGAAGCCGGCGGACCGCATGGTGGCAATGGTGTGAGAAAGGGGAAGGAAGGACTTCACGTGAATGATACCCCCAGGAAGGGACCAATCCTTAAGGTCATCCGGGAACACGCATTCCTGGATTGGATGGTGCTGAGCATGTTGATGCTCCTTCTGGGACTCGTTTACTT
>CAYRFL010000062.1:0-23263 GCA_964423515.1 uncultured archaeon | reverse complement strand
ATAGTATGGTGGAATTAGGTCAACTTTGCATTTGGTCGGTGCAACACCCTGTATGAAATAAGGAGTGATACATATGACAAATGGAGAAATGCAGGGATACCCTCCTCAGGGATACCCTCCCCAGGGGCCGCCCCCGGCGGCAATGCCACAACCAGAGAGCAGTTCCCCACTTCCGATGATCGGGGGAATCTTGTTGATAATAGGAGCACTTGCAGGGCTGTTTTATTGGATTTATTATTCCATAGTAATGGCCGAGGTCGCTGGCGCTATGTCGATGTTGTTGGGAGATGACGCAAGTACCATATTTTTAATAATCGGTATAGTCGGCATTATTGCAAGTCTTGTCGCAGCCTTGGGTGGAGTATTTGCATTGATGAAGAAATCTTGGGGTCTTGCATTGACCGGGTCCATATTGGGGATTCTGTTCTGCGGCGGATTTTGGTGTTTGGGTTCGCTCATGGCAATCGCTGCAATGATATTGATCATTGTCAGTAAGAAGCACTTCAAGTGAAGTTATTCGCTTGAGATCCTAATCAAGAGGGCATTGCCCTCTTTTTTTTATATTTTCATACTCGAAGGAGCCCGTACATTCCTCCCGGTATCTCCTTCAACTCTACACCAATCCTTCCCGTCCCAGATCGTCGTACACCTTCTTCATCCCGGGACATCTCTGCCAGTCCCTGACGTGCGGGCATTCCTTGCATTTATCCTCCATCTTCATGATCCTTCTTGAGCCCAGAATGGCGGCGAGCATCACCAGGGCATACATGATGAATGAGGATAAGCAGACGTGCACCGGAAGTCGAAAGACCGATATCGTGGTAAGGCCGATGCCCAGGCCCAGGAGGAACTTGATGACGTGCCGGAACCTCTCACCCCTGCCGTACAGTGAGAGGAACTGGAAGAATCCCAGCAGAATACCGGGAACGCCGAAGAAATACCACGGGTTACTGTAGTAAATTCCCGTTACCAGCGCGTAGATGATCACCGCGATCGCCGTAGGATAAGCGATGAAACAGCCCGCACATAGTCGTACTCCGCCCAGATGCAGCACATCTCGTTCATACACATCGCAATGGGGGTGGTGGCTCAAAAGGTGTGGCCACGCACATTTGACGAGCCTCCAGCTCTCCCGCAGGCTCTTTTTGAGCTCCGTTCCGAAATCGGAGTTTCCCATATGCTGTTCCTCATCCTGGGATCGGTTAGATTCGTGTTGTCCCTTCACTTGGACGGCGTGATAAAATATTTCTATTATTAAATATTATACCTTGGTGCGGTGTAATTTCATCCGTAGCAGATTTATAAAATAACTATGTTCAAGATATAAATTCCAAGTTCATAGGGTGAGAGAACCATGTCTGATATAATACGAGGCGAAAAAAGTCCAGGGACAGCGGTGATGTTGAATCTATGCGTACCCTTCATTGGTTTTGGTCTGGGTTACTTCTATATCGGGCAGTCCACCAAGGGTATCCTGACGATCATATCGAATTTCCTGGGTGTTGGATGGATCGTATGGGTCATATCTCTGATCGATGTCCATGGGCAGGCCCAGATACTTGAAAAGGGCGGAGCCATCGGCCAGTTCACCTTCTTCTCCACAGCGGCCGATCCGGCCTTTGCCACCCAGCCGCCTCCCGTTCCACCACCTCAACCCGCCTATCATCAGCCCCCTCCTCCCCCGAGCTCCGCCTCGGGTGACGTGTCCAAGGTGGTCAAGGATGCGGGCAAGGAGATAGGAACCCTCATCGACAAGGCAAAGAGCTCCTCCGGAAAGAAGGTTTGCCTCAGCTGCGGCCAGCAGGTGGATCTTCGATACTCGGTATGTCCGTTCTGCCAGGGGCCCACCGGCGGCTCATCGGTGCCCAAGGAAACCGTTGTGGAATACTAAGATCTCGGTCCTTCCGAAACACACACGTTCGGATCGGGTTCCCTGTTGAAACCGGGACACCGGCTCCATCGTCCGGCCCATTCACAACCGGAGCACCGCTTCTTCATATTCCAGAACCGCAACAGGGAGAGGGAGCTGGCGCATCCGGCGAGCAGTACGAATGAGAACCATCTCAGCATAAAGTGTATCGGAAGCATGAACACGGCATATACGCCGAATCCGATGCCGATGCCGAGAGATAACTTCACCGCCGCCTTGATCCCTCTATTGGTTGCGTATCCAAAAAGACTGACCAGTTGAAGGGACGAGAACAGAAGGCCGACCATGAACAGAAGGCCGATCCCCACCTCGCCGCTAACATTCGTCAGGTACAGTGCCATTGCGACGATCAGGGCCGTGGGGTACGTGATGAAACATCCCAGGCATAACCTCGTTCCACCCAGGGATACCGTATCTGCCGCATACGTCTCGCAGTTCGGGTGATGTGCCAGCAGCAATTCCTTGAATCTTTTCCCGTACGCATAGTCCTTTCCCTGCTCCCTCATATCGTTCATGCGATCCCCGCTCTTGCAGAACCGGCATAGTCCTTTCCCGGCAGATTCGATGGACAAGCCACCATTGATGTGAAAAGTCCGAATAAAATACACTAGAAAACAATGCCCAAAGCGACCTGACCAATCAAATTGGTGGACCAAATACTTTTTCACCAAAATTATATATACGGTCTTCATCATGCTCTTGATACTCCCGGAATCATAGTGTAAAGGTGTGTTCAAATGGAAAAGAACCTTCTCAAGGGCACTACTACGGTTGGAATAACCTACAAGGACGGTGTGGTCATGGGCACGGAGCACAGGGCCACCATGGGAACGCTCATCGCCCATAAGAGCACACAGAAGCTCTTCAAGATCGACGAACACATGGGTCTCACCACGGCGGGGCTCGTCGGCGACGCCCAGATACTCTCCCGCTATCTCATTGCGGAGACCCAGCTGTACAAGCTCAAGAGGAAGATACCCATGAGCATAAGGGCTGCCTCGACGCTGATGGCGAACATACTCAACGGAAGGAGGTATTATCCTTACTGGGTGCAGCTCATCATTGGTGGTGTGGATTCCGAGGGCAATCACGTATATTCCCTGGATGCGGCGGGAGGCAGCATACCCGACGTGTATGTCACCACGGGGTCCGGTTCTCCCTATGTGTATGGAGTTCTGGAGGACCATTTCAGGGAGAATATGACCCAGCGCGATTGCGTGGACCTTGCCATCAGAGGGATCAGCGCTGCCATGAAGAGGGATGCGGCTTCCGGGAACGGTCTGGACATAGCCGTGATATCACAGAAGGGTGGCTGGAAACAGATTACCCAGGACGAGATCACCAAACGCCTTTCCAAGATGGGCTTGAAATAATCATCCATCCATAGAAAAGGTTTATCTATTATAAGAACGATAAGCGCCACGCACCGGGTCGGGCGATGATTCCGGCCGGATGTGAATTTCGACATTTGAGTGCTTTTTCGATATAATCTATCGTGAAATTTTAGCCGCTTCACTCTTTCGGAAGCGAGGGGACATCTTCTGGTGAGAGGTCATCAAATCTTTGCGGAGAAACCCGCCGAGGGCTTCCAGTGTACTGGGAACAACGGCTTGATGTGATTCAGCGGAATCGGCCCTTCGGGACCGCGATTCCGCGAACATTGTCAAGTTGCGAAGTTCGAATTATTTTCGAACTTTGCACCATTGACAATATGCAGGTAGATTGATGTTAGGGGAAAAATGATTTGTACGTACGAAGGATCTAGAGCTGGTATTGATGAGTGTGAACAAGATTTTAAACAGCATAAAAGAGCAGATAAGGGAACTCCTTCCGGTAACGGTTATCGTTAGCTCCATTGACATAGAGGGTCCGGAGGTTGTGATATACACAAAGAACCTGGGGGAGTTCGCAAGGAACAATTATATCGTCAGAAAGCTGGCACAATCCCTCAAGAAGCGGGTGGTCATAAGGCCGGACCCCAGTGAGCTCATGACGCCCCAGGAGGCAAAGGGGAAGATAGAGAACATGATGCCGGAGGAGGCGGAGGTGACCGATATTCAGTTCATAGAGGAGAACGGAGAGGTCATCATCGAGGCGGGGGCTCCCGGTATCGCCATCGGGAGGAAGGGGGCACTTCTCGCCAGGATAAAACAGACCATCGGCTGGGCGCCGAAGGTGGTACGCACGCCTCCCATTCACTCCAAGACCGTCAAGGAGATAAGGCAGTTCCTCCAGACGGTCAAGAACGACCGGAAGAAATTTCTCAGGAAAGTGGGACGCCAGATATACCGTGAGCCGAAGAAAAAATTGGAATGGGTTCGCGCCACGTGTCTGGGCGGTTTTCGGGAGGTTGGCAGAAGCTGCCTGCTCATCTCAACCGGGGGGACAAAGGTCTTGGTGGATTGCGGTCTGAACGTGGGGGCGCAGGACGATTCATTCTCGCCCTACCTGGGTCTTCCCGAGGTCCTTCCCCTGGACAGCATCGATGCGGTGATAGTGACACATGCACATCTGGATCATTCCGGCCTGATCCCGCTGCTCTTCAAGTACGGCTTCGACGGTCCCGTTTACTGCACTGCCCCGACCAGGGATCTCATGTCCCTGCTGCAGCTCGATTATCTGAAGGTTGCGGTGGGAGAGGGGAAAAAGACACCCTATGACTCGGGCAATATCAGGAAGATGGTCCAGAATACCATAACCCTCAACTACGGCGAGACAACGGACATCTCTCCCGAGGCCAGGCTTACCTTCCACAATGCCGGACACATACTCGGTTCGGCTATTGTCCATTTTCATTTCGGAGAGGGTTTTCACAACATGGCCGTCACCGGAGATATCAAGTTCGAGAACACTTCACTGTTCAATCCCGCATCGAGGAAGTTTCCCAGGCTCGAATCCATGTTGATAGAATCCACCTATGGTGGAAAGAACGACTTCCAGCCCCCGAGAAAGACGGCGGGCAGAGAGTTGAAGGATATTATCAACAGGACCATCGAGCGGGGAGGAAAGGTCCTCATTCCCGTTTTCGCCGTGGGGCGCTCCCAGGAAGTAATGATAACCATGGAGAAGCTCATGAGGAACGGGAGCATCCCCACCGTTCCCATATACCTCGACGGTATGATCATGGAGGCGACGGCGATACACACGGCCTATCCCGATTTTCTGAACGACCGTTTGAGACAGATGATATTCCAGAGGAAGAAGAATCCTTTCCTGTCCGAGATGTTCGAGCACGTGACCACCCGTGATAGGCGGGAGGAGATCTGCGACGATCCCGATTCGTGCATCGTCCTGGCAACATCGGGAATGCTCAACGGCGGGCCGGTGATGGAGTATCTGAAGATGTGGGGGTCGGAGAGGACCAATACGCTGGTGTTCGTGGGTTATCAGGCCGCGGGTACCTCCGGTCATGCCATTCAACAGGGCAAGAAGGAGATAACGTTCTACGAGAAGGCCAAGCCCATAAGGATCGTCATCAATATGAACCTGGAGATCTGCGACGGCTTCTCGGGGCACAGCGACCGCAGACAGCTTCTTTCGTACATCGCCACCCTGGAGCCGAGGCCCGAGAAGATACTCATGGGTCACGGAGAGGTATCCAAGTGCATCGATTTCGCCAATACCGTGAAGAGGAAATACGGCGTGGAGACGGTGGTCCCCTCCAACCTGGAGACCATCCGGCTGGTATAGGGCAGGCGGGATAGGCCCGATCCGGTCCCGTCGATAGTTTTTGGTATCCGGCCTCCTGCGATCAGGTCCGAAGGATCTCGCCATTCCATTCCTTCTCCGTCGCATCGTACCAAGCGCGTATCGGAAAAACGATGGACAATTATAATATCGTTTACTGCGTTAAGTAATCCGGATGATCGAATATTTTAATCAAAGAGGAAATTTCCTGGTGTGACGGATGAGAGCCAACAGATACTGGACCATTGTCTCGGTCACCATTCTCATATTCTGTGGGCCGGTGATGAATTCAATTGATTCACCCCATTGGGCAGATAGCGGGAATCGATCCTTGTCATTCTCCCCCGATGTTCGAGGCGGGGCCGAGAGCCAGCCTCGGTTAGCAGCATACAACGATTCGGACGGGAACCGGATAGATGATTATATCGATTCGAAGACCTCGGAGGATCCGGATATCACTTTCGACGTTTTCGTAAATTATCACGCCGGTATCAGAAAGCGGCAGATCCTGGATCTGGAAGGTCTGGGATTGAGACCCAGTTTCATCTCCAAATACATCAACACCCTGATCCTGGAAAAGGTCTCTAGGGATGCGATGGAAGAGATTCTGGAGCTCGAGGATGTCGCGGGGATCGAATATGCTCCTCCACTTCTTCCCGGTCTGGACATATCAACAAGGGCCGTCAAGGCAAGACCCAGCCAGGAGTACCGGCCCACCGTGTGGGGCGACCTGGAACTGACGGGGCACGGGGTCAACGTTGCCATCATCGATACGGGGGTGGATGACGTGGTCCATTCCGGTCTGCGCGGCAAGTTCGTGCGGGGGGTGGACACGTCCTCCCCCCTGGGCTACATGGAGATGAACCCGGACGACGGGGTTGGACACGGCACGCACTGCGCTGGGATAATCATGGGCACCGGGGAGGGCGGCGATCAGATCGGCATAGCCCCAAACGCCTCTCTCATTGACTGCAAGGTGGGGGACACGGTCACCCTTGGCTCCGCCACGCCGACCAATTTCATGGAAGGGCTGGAATGGGTGAGGGACAATGCGGAGCGTCATAACATCACCGTTCTTTCCATCTCCATGGGAACGGAGCATTCTACGAACGGGGACGATGCCGTGTCGAGAATGGCGAACGAGGTCGTGGACGCGGGGGTCACGGTGGTCGTGGCTATAGGGAATGACGACGGCAGCCATAACGCCAACGTCGTATCCTCCCCGGGCTCCGCCGACAAGGTGATCACCGTGGGCGCCCTCAATGATCGGAACACCGTCTCGCGCTCCGACGATCACATTGCAGCCTATTCCCAGAGCGGTCCGAGGCCGGGCGACGGCGATTCCGACAGGGAGGACGAACTGAAGCCTGATATAGTTGCCCCCGGTACGGACATAAGCTCGTGCATGCACAACACTAGAACGGGGTACATTCACTTCTCCGGTACGTCCATGGCCACACCCCACGTGGCGGGATTGGCGGCACTCATGAAACAGGCCTTCCCGTCCCTGCGCCCTCCCGAGATCAAGGAAATACTCCATCACTCGGCCGAGGCCAAGGGAAGCCCTTATGATTCCGGAGTCGACGATAAGTACAATACCCTCTACGGATGGGGAATGATCGATGCATACGGCGCGGTCAGAAGGGCCAGTGACATTCGGAGCTCGAGGCTTGCCATGCCCGGCTACGTGGGCAGCGGCAGTCGACTGACCGTGAAGGCGATGATGGACCTCTCCAGGAATGTGAACATGGTGAAACCAGACTCCGTCACCTGGAAGATTTCCTATCCGGTCTATTTCAGCTCCCCCGAGAATATAACCATGTCCGTCCATCAGGACGCGGAGGCGGAACTGGAGTGGGAGTCCCCGTACATAGAGAACGAAATGTGGATGATCGAGGCCCGAACGGATGTCACAGGCATCCATGGCGAGATGCTGGAGGTCTCCCCCGAACTGGAGTTCCAGAGCTGGGCGCCCCACGTGGGGGAGGAGCAGCGATTTTCATTCCGGATCAATGCGACCCTCAACGGGGTGGAATGCCCCGAGAGAGCGGTCTCGCTCACGGTGGGAGGCGCCGCCGAGCATATGGCCGACCTAACCGTGAACCCGAACGACATCGCGTTCTCCTCCAATCCTGCGGATGCGGGTGAGGAGGTGACCATATCCGTCAATGTGTCCAATGTTGGCCTTAGCGATACCTTCGGTGTCAACGTGGACTTTTTCGACGGGAATCCAACAAGCGGAATTCCCATCGGCAGCGATGAGATCGATGTCGCCGGGCGGGAGACCGCCCAGGCATCGACCGTGTGGATGGCCACGCCCGGGACCCTTCACAACATATTCGTGGTGGTAGATCCGGGTGACGAGATCGACGAACTTTCCGAGACCAACAATACCGCCTCAAAACCATTGGTCGTCCGCGGCGGAGTGAACCTCGAGCCCACGGCCGCCCTGGAAGCGGATCCGAAGACGGCCGATATCGGAGAGTGGGTCTCCTTTTCGGGGGCCGGGTCCACGGACCCTCCTCCCGGCCAGGTGACGGAATGGCGTTTCTCCTTTGGGGACGGCAATGACAGCGGATGGCTTCCGGTGGACTATGCCGATCACAGCTACGAGATACCGGGTATCTACATCGCATTTCTTACCGTGCGGGACAACGGGGGCAAGGAAAGCACCAACGATGCCACCGTGGAGATCACTGTCAAGGAGCTCGTGGGCGGTAATATGGGATTCTACCTGACGGGAACCGGAAATCTGTCCACATCCGGGCCCAAGGGATCCATCCCCGATTCCGCGCCGGTCCCCAACGGTTACACCCCCTATCCGTTTCCCGGTAGCCCCGTGGGGCGGGTGGAGTACAAGGAGATAGGGGAATGGCGTTTTTCCTGTCCCAGGGAGACCAGGAACCTCGTCGAGAGGGGGACCATGACCTTCTGGATACGGAACGTCAACGAAGACAGGGGTTTCGACGCCCAGTTCCGGGCCCGGGTCGCCGTGAACGGCGAGAACATTCTGGAGGGGGAGACAGCAGAGGTCCCGGTGGAGGCGGGCAGCCAGCCCCTGAGGTTCGACATCTATGAAGATGGTCTGGATACCATGCTGAAATATCTCTCGGACGTGGAGATCCTGCTGGAGGGAAAGGTCAACGGCAATGATCTCGAACTCGTATACGGTTCGGAGAGGTTCCCCGGTGGATTCACCACGAAATATCTGCCCGAGGAGAACGAACCGCCGAACATACTGGAGGCGCCGGACGTTGTGGGCAGGGTGGGTGAGGAGGTCACCGTCGAGATAACGGCCGAGGATGGCGACGGCACGATTCTCTCCTATCGATGGGACTTCGACAACGATCACGAGTGGGATATGGAAACGGCGGAGGGGAACGTGACCCACGTGTTCGATATACCCGATGAGCACAGGGTGAACTTCATGGTGGTCGACGATGACGGCGCCGGCTCGGAAGCATATCTCGTTGCGGAGATATACACGAAGGGGGTGAGCGAGCCCCCCGTGGTGCTCATCGAGCATCCGGCCAACGGTAGCACCCTCCGGGAGCTCATCACATTCAGGGGAAGTGCCAGCGACGACATCGGGATAGACCGGGTCCAGGTTTCCCTCGACCAGGGGGGATGGACCACCGTTTCCGGCAGCGAAAGCTGGGAATACGATATCGATCCGGGACAGCTGGAACCGGGCATGCATATGTTCTCCGTAAAGGCCACGGACATCGACGAGATAGAATCCGCCATTGCCAGCATAGTCTTCTTCGTGGAGGATCCCGGCAGTCCCCCGGTGATAGTGAGCACTTCGGTTGAGCCCGGCGTGGTGAACAACAGCGGTGCGGAAATTGTAACGATATCGGTCCGGGCCACCGATGAGAACGGGCCCGAGGACATTCGATCCGTCATGGCGGAGCTCGGGGAGATCGGCCGCGGCCAGATGAACTGTGAGCGGGTGGGCGAGGACGAGTACGGTCTTGATGTGAAGGTTCCCCGGGGAACTCCTCCGGGAGAAAAGATCCTGGGAATAATCGTGAGCGATTCGGGTGGCAGGACGGCTCTGGGCAACGTCAGCCTTACGGTGGTGGAGATGGATCACGCCCCCGAACTGGAAGTGGAATCGGGTACGATACGGGTGGACATGAGGATCGACCGGTCATTTGTGGTCACCGTGATCGTCAGCGACGGGAACGGACCGGAGGATATCGTCGAGGTGACGGCAGACCTCACCGCCATGGCCGGCGGGGAGGAGGTAGAACTGAACGACCGTGGGCACGACGGCGATGAGGAGGCGGAGGATGGGATATACACTCTGAAATATGATCTCTCTCCAGATACTGCTCCAGGAAGAAGGAGCATCAACATCCGGGCCCGGGACCGAAGTGGGTTGGTGGTGGGATTGGAGATGTCGGTGGTCATCATAGGATCCTCCGACGGGGTACCGGAAGAGGAAGAAGGAACATCCCGGTCGTTGATGGTGTACGGGGGGATCGGGATCGTGGTTTTATTCCTGCTTTGTGGTGTAGGATATATTTTCAGGAGAAAGTATAAATCCCATTAGAATCAATATTTTTCTGATACTATGCTTTTCGTGGCCCTTCTGAAAGCGCAGGCAGGATGCGCCAGACATCTCATTCGCTCCATAAAGAGCCTGCACACACGCGACGGCATAGAGATCGAGAGCATATACGGTCTCTTCGGAGACTACGATCACGTGATCATATTCACGGCCGATAGTCATGCCCATGCGGATATATTTCTGAATCAGTTCAAGGACTATGCCAATATCCTGGTTCGCAGCGCAACGAAGATGGAAAACCTGCGTTGGACGTATTCTTAGTTTTTCCGTATCGAATATCCCGGGAGCATTCTCTTGTGAAGACGAGGCTTGCTGGCCCGTCTTCCTGGTAAAGTCGAGCCAGGAGGGCTCGGCTTTACACGTAAAGGCGACCGAATAGCTCCCATTTCATTCCGATGCATCATGCAGATGCATCTGAGCCCTCGAAAACCTGCGGTTTCCTACGGGATCGCCAGACTTTCAAACCGAGCCCATAGGTATACTTGTTGAGGGTGCAGGGGCATTTCCAATGCCCCGGAACGCAGTGGGCGCCAGTAAGACTCGGTTTTTCAAGTAAAGACGTACCAGAATGGGACGGATTTACACGAAAAGTCACTACTTGTCCAGTGTGACATGCCGTCAGGTGTGCCTTTACCGGTATGAAAGAATATTTCATCTACATGTCCGGGGGTGGGGGCACGTTCCCCGGAGGCATTCCGGCCGGCGCGGGGCCGGCCGGGGACGACGGCGTCGCGTTTACGGGCGGTGGAGATGACGAAGGAGTGAGTGGGGGACTTCCGGGTGTGGAGCGCGCCCCGTTCTTCTTGTGAGCATAACCGCCCTCGCCGGGGGATTTGATTGCCGCAGTCCCCGGGGACGATCCGCCCCCCATGTTTTTCCCATCCGGTCCAGTCGACGGCATGCCCGGGGGGGCGGGCTGCTTGTACAAATGCCTCGACGGCACACTGGCGGTGGGCATCTTGCCGTAGGGATGTGCGGACGGAACTCCCGGTGTGGCGATCTCGAACTTCCCGTCCTTGAATTCGAAATCCAGTATCTCGCCTTCATCGCCCCCGTCTTCCTCCCCGTCCAGCATCTGGTCGTCGGTCTCGGTATGACCCACCACCTGTCGTGTGTTCATATCGATGACCATGGAGTACTGGGGGAGGGCGAGCCTCTTCTTCTGGGCGGGCAGTTTCTCCCTTGCCGGGGATCCTCCGAGGGGAAGGGCGGTCGCCCGGGCCTTCTTCTTCAGGATGCTGTTCGCATCGGGAAGGATGCTCTTGGCCACCACGCCGACCTTCACATCCGGGCTATATGTTACCTCGGGGGCGCCCTCCAGGTCCCTGCTCCTATCCAGGAGCTCCCTGGGGATGCGATTCCTTCGCGATCTGATGACCAGCAGGATGATGATGAGAATGATTGAGAGGGCCACCACAGCGAGGGAGGAAAGTATGAGCACCTTGTTCTCCTTCATCATATCCTCGAGGAATGTAGCTTCGGGCTCCTCTGCCTTCACCACCAGTATCCCGAGCGTTTGAGCCGTCTTGGAACGGAAAGAAGGATCCTCCGATATGCATTCCGCACTCAGTTCGAATTCCCCCAGAATGCCGGATTTCCCGGGGATGGATATCCTGATGATGAATACATGCGATCCCTCGGGCTGTACCACTGCGGAGCCGGACGACAGGTTGAGATACGCTGTCAGTTCGGGGGGTATGTTCAGATCGACGGTTACCCTGTTGGGGATGGTGCCTCTGTTGATCACGCGGAGTCCGAAGGTGTAATCCTTTCCTCTCTCCACGGTCATCTGGCCCTCGTCCTCGAAGGAGATCTCCGTGATGTAGACGATTATCTCCAGGGTGCTGTATTCCACGGGTGAATGACCCTCCCCGTCGAATGCCTGGACCTGGATGTAATACAGCCTGTTCGGAGCGAGCTCCTTGGATACGGCGTATCTTGTCAGGTTCCTGGTGGAATACCATGAGAGGACCTCCCCGCGACCTCGTGAAAGGCCGATCTGGATGGAATAGGTTATGAATCTGTCGTCCCCGTCCGGATCGCTGGCGGGTGACCAGGTGATGAGGGGGGTGCTGTTCGTGGTCCTCGCAGGAGTGATGTTCGATACGGGAAGGGGCGGGATGTTGCCCACCTCGGTCATCTCCAGGACGGACTCGAAGACGATGGAATACAGCTCCCCGTCGAATGCCTTGATCTGGACATGGTACTTGCCTATGGGAAGTTCCGTCTCCAGCTGATAATGTTCCTCCGATATGCCATCCAGCCAGGGTATGATGTCGCCACTGCCTGACGTCGTGCCGATCCGGAGGGAATATGAAAGATCGTCCCCGTCGATGTCGTATGCACCGACCCAGGTGATGTTCGGGGTGGAATCCCAGGTGGTGGTGGGATACATCTCCGTGGGAGGCGAGGGGGGAGCATTGCCTTCGCCGACTATGTGCAGGAGTTCCTGGTGAACGTACGAATAAGCCTTTCCGTCGGAGACCTTTACCTGGACGTAATAGGTTCCGAATTCAAGTGCGTTCTGGATCTGGTAATGTTCGCTGGCTCCTGCGGCTGTCCAGGGCAGCGTATCGTTACCGTACGGGTAGGTTCCGATCTGAATGTAATTCTCCTTTATCACATCCTCGTCATCGTCCGCGGCCCCCGACCATGTTATCCTGGGAAGGGTCTCCACGGTGAAATCCGGGAGGATGCTGTTGGGAGGCGTGGGAGGCAGGTTGGCCAGAACGAACACATCCATGATCTCGGAGGCTGCGGTTGAATTATCCATGCCGTCGGTGGTCATAACCTCCACGTAATATGTCTCGTATGCCAGCATCTCGCCGACCTGATAGAAGGGATTCTTGCCCACGGACTGCCAGTCCGACACATCTCCCATTCCGACCGAGGTCCCTATCCTTATGTAGTATTCCAGTTCGTATGGCTTGGTGACGGTATCGGCGGCGCCGTACCAGTGGATCAGCGGGGCCCTTTCCCTCGTCTCGTCGGGAAGTACGGTATGCGGCGGAGAGGGTGGAACGTTGAAATACAGCTCGAAGACGTCGATATTGGCCGAGAACGGCAGATGCGCTCCCTCGTCGAACCTGTCGAAGACGGAAAGGGAAACGTCATACCCCCCGACCTCGTATCCTTCGTCCGCAACGAAGCTGAATTCGGCCACGTATTCCCCGTACCCGACGCGGTTCACCTCAAGGTCGGCCAGATCGTCCTCCTTCCCTGAATGCAGGTATATCGTCGCATCGGAAGGCGAGCGTAGGGAGAGATTGAAGGAGAAGGTATCGAAGGGAAGGTCGTCCTCGTCCGTAAACGTTGCCGAGAGAGTGACTGTGGGGCTATAGTAGGTATTGAGCAATGAACTCTCGGCCTTCAGGGAGGTTGCCGTAGGCGGTGTATTGTTGTATATCGTGAGAAGACCCGCATTGTCGTCATACCCGGAAACGTAGATCCCGATCCCATCGACGAGAAGTGCCACCATCACGTCGAACACGTCGTCGGGAAGCTCTCCGATCCCGGTATATGAGAAAGAGACCTTGAACTGCCCCTGGCTCAGATTCACGACAAGGAGCGCATCATCCCTTCTGGTTTCGGGGAAGATGGGATATTCCGTCCCGTTGCTGCTTCGAAGGGTTATACGGACCTCCGCACCCCTGAGATCGACGTTCTCCGAAGTGCTCTGGGTGACGGTGAAATTGATCATGATGGGGGCGCCTTCCCTCCGATTGTACCCGGAAGGGATCACCTCCACGTCGCCGATAGTCGCATTTATGAGCTCGAACTCATGGGGATTCTCATTAAATGACGTGTTACTGGATCCACCGTTCCCGTCCCTTACCTCGGCGAGCAAGTCGTAGGAAGAGCTCTCCAGCGATGCGTTTGGGAGCCATTCGTACCGGAATAGATACCTACCGTCCCCTTCATTTTGGACGGTCACTCCGCCCTGGCCGTGGGAGACGTTATCCGCCAGGGTAAGGGTCACGTTGTCGCTGCCCCGTATCTTCAGGGAGAACTCGTAATCCTCCACGCTCTGGTTGTCGAGGTCCACCCACTGTCCGCCGACGGTCTGCGGCACCGGCCTTTGGAGATTGATGACGGTCCGGTCAACATGTATGGCAGAAGAATTTATTACCGGCACGTAGTTTACAAGGTCTATGATGTCGGAGATGGCGTTGTACCCGGCCTTGCCAGCCATTCCGTCCTCGTCATAGACGTGAAGGAACAGGTCCACGGGGCCGAAGCCGTACTCGTCCTCGGGATCGAAGAATATGGTGAGATTGAATATCCCCGGACCGATCCGCTCCACCGACAGACGGGGGTCCATGGAGGTGGTATTCTCGAGATATCTCGTCTGGGTCGTATCGTCCGAGAGGCGAATATCTGCCGTTACGGAGAATGTCCCGGGCATGTGATCATCAGGGTCCTTGAACTGCACCCCGATGGAAGCGGTATCGTCCGTGAGCGTGTATATGCTCGACGGGTCGACCGAAAGGGTGTTGGTCTCGATATTGGGCATGTAGTTCACCCGTATCGTGACATTGTCTATGGCAAATAGGTCCTGAAGGTCGAAATTGTTGTTCAGGTAAAGATAGCGAAATTGAGCCCTTATGATGATGAGCACGCTGTCACCCTTGGGCGCTTCCGACAGATCGAACTCAACGTGCTGATAATCGCCCGGAGATGTGGAATAATCCCCGTTGTCATCCCTTCCCTTCACCGTCTTCCATGATTCGTGCGATATTCCGTTGCCGATATTTCCGTCGTCATCCACGTCGAGATACAGCGCCTCGTTCCATTCGATGTCCTCGAAGGCATAATCGAAGGATACGATGACATTCGCGGTATCCGTTAGGTTCACGGCGGCGTATATGAGCGAATTCTCGTAATCGTTCCAGTTCTCGTCCGTCTCGTACAGAAAGACGCTCTGTCCCTCGAATGCAAGTGTGTCGCCGTCGTACTGATCCGCGAGGAGATAGCGGGCCCCGTCCGCCTCCATGGGTGTGAAATTTCCCCAACCGTCATTGAAATCGTCGTGGAGGAGAAGCGTACCTGCGGAGGCTCTGGAGGTCCCGCCGCCCGAGGACACTGTCATTGCTCGAGGCTCCGCTGCCCGCTCCTTCTCCATCAGATATGGGATCTGGAAGCAGGTTGTGAGCAGTAACGATATGAGGAGGAAAGACGTGATCCTGTTGAAATCGCCCGAATGCATGATATCACCGATGAACAAGGGTTTGTTTGGTTGAATTCCATTCCGATTCGTTCAGCATCCGAATATATTGAAGTGTATTACAAATAATTTATGGTACGTATTTAGAACGTAACCGCTTACGGACGGCCCCTCGCCCGTATCATTGTTCCCCCGGATGAAAGGGGCAGAAAAGAATATATCACTCCAATCTCGTAGCTTTCCCGATATCATGGTATTCGTGAGATCCGTGAACGTCGCTGAAAAACGCGTCATCGAAGAGTTCCTCCGGTCCAACATGCAGGAAAGCGGCGCTCGAGGTGTCGTCATCGGCCTGTCGGGCGGTCTGGACAGCGCCGTATGCGCCGCTCTCTGCGCCGGGGTCCTTCCGAAGGAGGATGTGTTACTGGTCTTCATGCCCGGTGATACGACACCGGAGGAGGATTTCGGTGATGTGGACAGAATAGCGGAGCATCTGGGTCTCCGCCTGCATACCATTCCCATCGGCGAGACCACCGAGGCCCTCATCTCGCAGATATCGCAGCAGTATCCCATGGGATCGGGGTCGTCGGAGCTCAATCCCTCGGCCCGTATCAACCTGAAACCCCGGGTCCGGATGACGATACTCTTCTATCTCGCCAACCTTTCGAACCTGCTGGTCATAGGTACGTCCAACAAGAGCGAGCTATTGGCGGGCTACTTCACCAAGTACGGCGACGGCGCCAGCGACCTTGCCCTTATCGGGGACCTCTACAAGACCCAGGTGTTCCAGCTGGGGGAATTGCTGGATCTTCCCGCCTGGCTTCTCCGGAAGACACCGTCCCCGGGACTCTCGCCCGGCGTCAATGACGAGGATGAGCTCGGCATCAGCTATTCGCTCCTGGACCAGCTCCTGGCAGGATTCGATCTCGGTTACGATGATGATTACGTGGCTCGAAAGGTGGGGGCGGATCCGGCCGAGGCGCGGCGTATCAGGAGGATGATCCACTCGACCATACACAAGCGGAGATTCCCCCGGATTCCCAAGCTCGGATTGAACACCGTCGGCATCGACAGGAAGGAATTCTGACGCTCCGCACTTACAGCTGGTCTGCAATAGTTACGCAAAATAATTATATAAATTAGGGGATTCTGTGGGTCATGACCAGAAACTGTCCAAGATGCAACAGCCCCATGGCTATCCTGACCAAGATGAACATAGAGTTGGACGCGTGCCCCCAGTGCAAGGGGATCTGGTTCGACAAGAACGAGCTGGACAAGATCACCGGAGGCATATCCTCCTTCGAAGGGCTCATATACACCGCCAAGAGCCTGGGTCGAAAGCTGGCCTGTCCCGAATGCGGCAAGAAGATGACCTTTGCCACGGTGGAGGGAATAACCGTGGACTTCTGCCAGGATTGCGCGGGGGTCTGGCTCGATGCCGGGGAGCTGTCGGCGGTGGGTGGCGTATTGGAAAAGGTGAGGAAGGAAAAGGGTCTTCGGTACGAGATACAGGATGAGAATGCAGGCGGCTTCTTTGGCAAGATCAAGGAGCTGTTCGGCGGATAATGGCCTATGGCCTTTGCCGCCATCGTCTATTCCAGTATGCCCTTCTCCAGTTCCACGTAATCGTATGCCTTTAGCCACGCCACGATGGCGTGCTGATTGTAGTCTATCCTCACCTCGGGGTCTCTCGTTCCCCCGGGGACGCCGCCGTAGGTCCTTCTCGGATCGGGCATGGGATCGGCGTCGGAGCTGTTATACTGGAGCCGTTCCAGGAAGCTGCAGGCGGAGAGCATCCTTTCCCGATATAGCTCCCTGTCGCCCTCCAGATCGTGCTGCTTCATCATCCAGTAGAAATCCGCAGGCGGTTCAACCTTGGACGCGGTGTTGGCCCGGGGATGATAATCGTAATCGTCTTCCAGCATTCTCGTCATGTTAAGCACGTCGACTCGGTCTCCGTAAGGCACGATGCGGTAGGTGAACCCCCTATCCTCGATATCCCAGCCGTCGGCTCCCTTCCCCGACATGCCCGCATCCTCCGAAAGGGCGGTACCGTTCCCTATGAATGCGTTTCGGATCGGCTCATCCGGCTCACCTTCGCCAAGATAGGTTGCATATTGAGCAGGCAGCTCGAACATTACTGCATTTCTGTACCGACCGTAATAGAATCCCCCGACGTATTCCTCGTCCCCGAAATCGTCGGGAAACTGGTCCTGCCCGTATATCACGCTGTCGGCCATCGCCCGCGACATGCTCACGTACCTGGAATCATTATCGAAACAGTACATTATCTGTGCCGCCCCCACTCCCCAGGGGCTGAAAGGTGTGTAGCGCCCCCTTTCTCCACCGTAGAAATCGTAATAGTAATCGAAGGCCCCGTCCCAGCATTCCTTGTACTTTGCCTCTCCGGTATGCTCGTAGAGAAATGCCAGGGCTAACATGGCCTCTCCCGGGTAGTAATCGGTGTGCTTGTGATATCTCTCGTCGTCCTCGGTGAGGACCTTTCCGTCCCACATGTAGTAGTTGCGAAACTCGCCGTTTTCCTTCTGGGAGTGGACGATGAAGTTGCCAAGGGCATCGAGACTGGTGCCGTACCTGTCGTCCGCAACCTTCTCGAACACCACGTAGCAGAGGATGGCAAGGGCCGCCCCGCCCAGTTTCGAGTCGCCGCCGTATTCGATGTGGGCGAGCTCGTCGTCGATATGGTCGACCTGTCCCTCCACGTATTCCATGGCCAGCTCGCCCGCTTCCAGGAAAATTTCCTCGGGGTAATGCTTGTACAGCAAAAGTATGGAATAGGTCGTCCCCAGCTGCCGGAGCATGTTGTCGCTGGTCGAATAGGAATCGTCCACCGGATCGTACAGGTAGTTGAAGCTGCCGTCCGAGCGCTGGCAGTTCACGAGATAGAGACCTCCCATGACCGCCGCTTCGAGGTTGGGGGAATCCGCGGGAAGGTCCATGTCGGAAAGGTTGTACCATCCCCTGCCGGGAACCCGGTCCACCACCTCCGGCGATAGTATCAGATAGAGCGCGATGCCGCCCAGCGCCAGGAGGGCGGCGACGCAGAAGACCAGAAGTACCTCGTACAGTCGAAATTCCCTTTTCATAACGTTACCATCCGATCTCTCGCTGTGCTCCGCCTTGTTTCCAGCCTACGGTCCGTGTCCGTGATCCGGTACGCGCCGAAGAGGTCCGTGATCTCAATTGAAATGCTGTCCACAACTGGGGCAGGCATCGTCATCTTCCCCCACGGGGCCGCCGCAGTCCGTGCATTCGTATTCATACTCGTCGATGTAGAAATCCACGTAGCTCGAATCGATATCGAAATCGTACTCGTCGTCGGAATAACGACCGCCCGATGTTCCGACGTCATCTTCCCCGCCCAGGCCGTCGAGGATCGTGTCCTTCGAGACATCATCGTCACCGGGTTCATCTTCGTCCCAGGAAGCCGCCTCTGCCTCCACGCTGTATCCGTCCCCCTCCTCATCGTCCTCATCACGAGCGCTCTCGATCCCATCTTCCTCCTCGTCTTCCCATTCCTCGCCGTGTTCATCGGAGTCCTCGCCCCACTGTTCCCTCATCTCTTCCTCCTCGAATTCCCCCTCTTCCTCTCCGTGGTGGGCATCCTCATCGGGCTCTTCATCGCCCCAATCAGCAGAGAGGATCAATTCCTCCAGGTCCATCTCTTCCTTGTCGAGCTCCTTGAATCCCTCCTCTTCCTCCTCTTCCCCGAAGGTCCTTATCCTCGTCTCCCATTCATCCTGGTCCCATTTATTCTCGTCCTGGCTCTCGGGCGCGTCCCCGGCGGAGGCGGACTTTCCTTTCTTTTCCCGGACCTTTTTCCTGTCCCTCCCCTTTCTCTTTCCTCCCCTCCTCCGTCCTCTCGCCTTTCCCTGCCCCCTGCGCCTTCCGGCTGCTCCGTCCGCCGCTTTTCCCGCCCTTCCCTTTCTGAGTTCTTTGGACGTCCTGCCCGATCTACTCCCCTTGGACGGCCTTTTTTTCCCGGACCTCGCCTCCTTTCCGGAAGTTTTGCTCACGCTCCTGGATGTCACCACGGGTCCGAGAGGCTCCAGCGGTTCCGGAGCAGCCTGCTCCGGTGGGATCGGAGTCTCCTTTTGCTTCTCCTCGTCCTTCCTACCTCTCCTGGTGAGGAGGAGGATGAGCAGGAGTACGATCAGGAGTATCACCACTCCCACGATGACCCAGAATCCGGTGTTCCTCATCAATTTATCTATCCCGCCCGACCCCTCGTCGCCGTCCGGGGAAGTGACCTTTACGACCATCGCGTCCTCGTGGGTGTTGCCCGCTGCATCCGTTACCACGAGCTCGATGGCGTATGTCCCGGTTCTCTCGAAGGTGAAGGACGGGGTCGGTCCGTACAGCGTAACCGGTTTTCCGAGGTAGAGGAAGGTCCAGCTGTAGTTAGCGATCCCCGTGTTGTCGCTGCTTGCTGAGCCGTCGAGCAGGATGGACCCGCCCGATTCTATATCGAGGTCGGCGCCGGCGTCGGCCATGGGTATGGTTAGGTCCAGCACCGTTATGTTGAACACTTCCGCGGCCCAGTTCCCACGGGCGTCCGCCGCATTTACAGTGACGTTGTACGTTCCCGGGGTGTCGAAGCGGAACTCCGGAATGATCGATAGGCGAGGCTCGTAGGTGAGGGTGTGGATGGTATCGTTATACTGGAACACCCAGGTCATCATGGTCACCGCAACGTTATCGGTGGCGTTCATATGCTGAAGGAAGGAGAATACCTCGTGCTGGGCGATCTCGACATCGTCGGGGATCGTGATTTTCGGCGGAGCAGTGTCCCTCACCGTGACGGTCATTCCATCCTTGTGAGAATTCCCCGCGGGATCGATTATCTTGAGGGTCACCACGTAGGTCCCCACCTCGCTGAAGGTGAAGGAGGGAGAGCTTCCGTGAAGCGTTACGGTCCCGCCGCCGTAATCGAAGGTCCAGGTGTAGTTCAGTGTGCCGGAGTTGTCCGAGCTGCCGCCGGCGTCGAACTCGACGCGCCCGCCCAGGTCCACCTCCACGTCGCGTCCGGCCTTGGCCGTTGGATGGGTGATGTCCCTCACCGTCACCGTTATGGAATCGGTGGCGTTGTTCCCCTCTGCGTCGAAGACAAGAAGGGTCACGGTGAACACACCGGAGTCGTGGAAGGTGTAGGACACGTTGGATCCGTACAGCCGCGCCGCCTCCTCGGGTGGTGCCTCCGACCTCGTCTCCGCCCCCCTGGTGATTATCCAGACGTATTGCGATATGCCTGCGTTGTCGCTGCTTCCTCCCGCATCGAAGTTGACGGTCTCGTGCTGGTCCACGGTATGGTCCCTGCCGGCCGCCGCCATGGGGGACGTGACGTCCAGAACCTCCACCCACAGCGTATCCGTGCCGGTATTGCCGCGAAGGTCCATGACGGTGAGGTTCACGCGGTACGATCCCGCCTCGTGGAACCGGTGGGAAACTGTCATCCCGTATAGAATGACATTCCCGTCCGGAATGGTGATGTTCCAGGTATGGTTGACTATGCCCACGTTGTCGAGGCTGCCCGATGCATCGAAATCGGCCATCTCATGCTGCCGGATGGTGATATTGGCCCCGGCCACGGCCAGGGGGAGGGTGGTATCGTTCACGCTTATCACCACAATATCGGTCGCGCTGTTTCCCCTCCGATCCGCCACCGTAAGGCTCACGTTGTAGATGCCCGCGTTGTGGAAGAGGTAGTCCACGGTCTGTCCGAACAGCATTAAGGCGGTATCGTTGTCCAGAAAGCTCCAGGTGTAGTTGACTATGCCCACGTTGTCGCTGCTTCCGCTGCCGTTGAACGTGACCCTGGCGTGCTGGTCGACCTCTACGTCCGGTCCGGCGGAGGGAGCGGGTGACGTGATGTCCCTGACGTTCACGGTGACATTATCCCCGTTCTGATTTCCGGCGAAATCGGTTACCAGAAGATCGATGGTGTAATTGCCCACGAAATGGAACGTGAAGGAGGGCGAGGAGCCGTAGAGGCGCACGCATATACCCCCGCAGGTGAAATTCCACGTGTAGTTCGCTATGCCCACGTTATCCCCGGAGCCGAGAGAGCTGAACAGGACCGCCTCGTGCTGGTCGATGGTCGCGTCGGAGCCCGCCTCCGCCGATGGAGGAGTTATATCGTTGACGGTAACGTCGAGCGTATCCAGATGCCAGTTCCCGGCCTCGTCGGTAGCGTTCAGGGTTACCAGATAGGTGCTGGCATTTATGAAGATGTAGACCGGCTCCGATCCGTAAAGGGTCTTGGCTATGCCGTCGACGAAGGTCCAGGTGTAGTTGAGTATTCCAACGTTATCAGTGCTGCTGGTGCCGTTGAAATGAACCTCCTCGTGCTGGTCCGCCGATATGTTCGCGCCCGCATCCGCCACGGGGTCAGTGATATCGTTTACGGTGACGGTCATGGAGGTACGGCCCCAGTTGCCCGCCGCATCGGTTATGTTCAACGTCACCGTGAAGACCCCGGCATTGTCGAAGGTATAAGACGGTGCGGCACCGTGTAGCGTGACCTGTACGCCGTCGGTGAAGGTCCACGTGTAATTATCCACGCCCAAGTTATCGTCGCTTCCGCTGCCGTCGAAGTTTACCAGGGTGTGCTGGTCCACGTTAGCGTTCAGCCCCGCATCCGGCGTGGGAGCGGTGGTATCGCTCACCGTGACGGCAAGGGTATCCGCATCCGAATTCCCGGCTGAGTCCCTTACGGTGAGGGTCACAGTGAATGTCCCGGCGGAATGGAACGTATGGAACGTTGAAAGACCGTACAGGGTGACCGCCCCCCCGTCGGTAAAGGTCCACGTGTAATTGTCGATCCCGACGTTGTCGCTGCTTCCGCTGCCGTCAAGATTCACCTGTGTGTGCTGGTCCACCGTCAGGTCGATCCCGGCTTCGGCCGAGGGTACGGTGATGTCGTTCACGGTGACCGTCAGGACATCCGTATCGGAGTTTCCGGCCGCATCTCCAGCCGTGAGGGTCACCACGTAAATCCCGGCATTCTGAAACAGATGGAAGGGGGTGGCCCCGTACAGTATGACAGGGCCCTCGTCCGTGAAGGTCCATGTGTAGTTATCGATCCCTACGTTGTCGCTGCTTCCGCTCCCGTCGAATGTAACGGTATCTCCCTGGTCCACCGTTTGATCCTGGCCCGCATCGGCCGAGGGAGCGGTGGTATCGATCACTGTTACCGTCATGTTATCCGAGCCCGGGTTCCCCTCGGAATCGGTGACGTTCAGCGTGATATTATATGTACCGGGCTCGGCGAATGTATGCTGTGGAGATACCTCGTACAGGGTGATCTCGCCCCCGTCCGTGAAGGTCCATGTGTAGTTATCGATCCCTACGTTGTCGCTGCTTCCGCTCCCGTCGAATGTAACGGTATCTCCCTGGTCCACGGTCTGGTCCGGGCCCGCGTCGGCCACCGGGTTCTCGGTATCGTTCACCGTGACGTTCATGATGTCGGTATCCCAGTTACCAAATGAATCCGTTACGTTCAGGGTGACCTCGTAGGTGCCCACGTTATCGAATATATGTACGGGTGAAACCTCGTACAGCGTTACGAGGCCCCCGTCGTCGAATGTCCATGTATAGTTATCCACACCGACGTCGTCGGAGCTGCCGGAGCCGTCGAGCGTTACTGCGTCACCCTGGTCCACGGTCTGGTCAGGGCCTGCATCTGCCACGGGGTTCTCGGTATCGTTCACCGTGACCGTCATTGTATCGGAGCCCTGGTTTGCCGCGGCATCCGTCACGTTGAGGGTGACGATATATACCCCTGGGCTGGCGAACGTATGCTGTGGCGATACCTCGTACAGGGTGACGAGACCCCCGTCGTCGAATGTCCACGTGTAGTTGTCGATCCCGTTGTTGTCGCTGCTTC
>CAYRFL010000061.1:0-23834 GCA_964423515.1 uncultured archaeon | reverse complement strand
GGAAGTGAAGGAGATGGGGGAAGTGAAGGAGATGGGGGAAGTGAAGGAGATGGGGAACGTGAAGGAGATGAGGAAGTAGAATTGGAGGACGAGCGAAAGGTTGAAGTGACGGATGAAGCCAATGCTATCGGGGATGGGTCGAGTTACCCCGAGGGGACGGAATGGAATGAGTCGCCCGGGGTACCGGAGAGCGAGACGTTCGAAGCGGTGGAAGAATGGGACGGCGGGGAGGATGTGGAGACGATGAAAGGCGAAGCCGTATTGGATGATGTCCAGGAGGAACTCGATGCCCTCCCGGACTGGACCGGAAGATATGCGGAACAGAAGAAAGTGGATTTCATAATCGACATGGATTACGTCGAGTTCTCAATGAACGAGGCCGGGTACGAATGTCCCGAATGCTCCGCTTCCCTCGAGACCGATGCGGGATCATGCCCGCATTGCGGCCTCCACTTCGAAGAGGAGAAGGATGGAGTGGAGTTCACGGTGGACGTTGTATCGGTGGACATGGGTCCGGCGGATGCGGATGATGGCACGATAATTGATTTTGATCTTGGTGGTGATGACAGGGGAGCCGGGGACGGCGAGGGCGGTGCCCGGGGGGGACCCGCGGGTGGCCGATACGATGCGGATGAATCGGAATACGATTTCGAGATAATCGAGGACAGGTATGAGTAGGGCCGATATCAGTGACTCAATTGGCATTTTCAATGGCGAAGACGAAAATAAATCGATAAATTTTATAACGGCGATGGAGCGATTCGAGCCCGAGAGCGATTATTGCATATAGGTGATGTGGGAAGATGAGTGACGAGGATGGTTACGATCTAGTGGAGAGCACGGAGGAACGCGCAAAGTGGGGGAGGCAGCCTCCCGCCGGAGATATACCGGTCACGGACGGTAAGAAACACGTATGGAAGGTGCTGGGTACCCTTGCCATAGCCATAGGTCTATGGACCATCTACAGGGCGGTCGGCGGTCAACTCTTCGAGGGTCTTCATTCCCAACCCTCCATGTTCTCCGACATATTCGCAAAGCCGCTACTGACCGTTATCCCCATCTGGATCTGCTGGCGTTTCTGGTTCAGGGAAAAGCGGGCCCCGGTCCGCTTCGAGAGAAAGAACATGGCCAGCGGAATCATATCCGCTCTGGTCCTGGTATCCGCATTCATATTTTTTCTGTACTCCTCGGAGCTAATTTTCTTCAGGCTCTTCGGAGTGCGGACACCCGGTTTCTCCCTGGTGGCCGGCTGGCGCCTGATGGGTCCCGTCGATTTCATCCTCATATGGCTCATGTTCGTGGCGTCCACCGGCTTTGCCGAGGAGTACGAGGCCCGAGGCTTTCTGCAGGACCAGCTGGGAAGGGCCATGCCCATATGGGCCTCGGTGGTGATCACTGCGGTCATATTTGCGGCCGGACACATTCCCATATTCCTTTTCATACACAACCTGGCCTTCTGGCAGGGGTTCTACTACTTCGTGTATCTCATTCCCATGTCCTTCTTCCTGTCGCTGTACTATCACTGGTCCCGCAACCTTCCCGCAGTTATGATATACCACGGCCTTTTCGACTGGATGCTATCGGCGATATACGTGACATCGGAATACCAGCCTTCCTATTTCAGCTCCATTCACGTCCAGTGGGGCATATTCTTCATAGCATCACTTTTTGCCATCGGCGCGAATCTGGTGCTTCTGTACCTGTTCTACAGGCTTTTCTGGAAGCGGGACAGGCCAGCCGGAAGCCTGGGTTTCAAGATGCCGGGGATATCCGAATGGCGAATGTCCCGGAAGAGCCATCTGAGGATCGACAGGGACAGCCTCTCCTGGCCAAGGACCGTGATCGCCCTGGTGGTGGCATCCATTCTTTTCAGCGGCCTCGTGATGGGATTCGGTGCTGTCTTCGGGACCATCGATCCGACCGTCCTGGCCAACAGGATGATGGGTGGAACGGAGAGCGAGGAACTGGACCTGGCCGATTTTGACCTGTTACAGAGCAGTATCGTGACCATCAACGAGTACGCCGCCGAGGGGGAGGAGACGAGACTGGAATACTCTGTCGATATGGAGAACGTGGCCAACGCATCCTTCAAGCTCACCTGGAGGGATGAGGAGGATACGGGGTGGATAGGTCCATCTCCAAATCACGAGAACCATCCGGACACGTTCACCCTGACGGTGGAGAGCCCCAGAGGAGAGATCACAGAAACGGCTTCCGGCTCGAACCAGCATGGACAGGAGGGAATTGTCGAGCTTACCGTGGGAGTTCCCGTGGAAGCGATACCGTCTCTCAATGGCACCGGCACATGGAACATCACGATCACCGTGGTGGCGGAGGATCATGAACCCACCCGGATCGGCCTTTTCAAGTTCCTCGATAACGGCAACGATTTTACCCTGGAGATGTTCCACGACCACTACGTGAAGGTGGAGTGATCATACCGGCATATGTCGGTTCATTCCATTTCGATTCCGTCTGGCCGTTGTGACGACATGATCGGTCATCCCCCGGCATCCTTCGACTTCTAGCCAAAACAATTTTATACTTATTCGGACAGTGAATCCGACCGGAGCACCGATGGACACATTCTGGGAGAAGCATGTGGTATGAACCGAGCCCGAAATCGTACGGTCAGTAGAAAAGTGTGCCTTCTTGCTTTCCTTTCTGTTCTGCTTCTGGCATCGGTCCTTCCACTGGCGGGTGGGAGAAATCCCCCGGAGCCGCCTTCGTCAACGGAAGCCACCAGGGCCGGCTCGTGGACCTTCAGCGGCAATCAGGTGAGCTCTCTGGATGGGGTGGCCGACCGCCGGGTCATGGAACCCATCATCATACAGGACAGCGCAACGCTCTACATAAACAACTCCCTGGTTAACGTCACCCAGGACTTTCCGAACCAGCTCTCCATCGTGGTCAGGGATTCCGGTCGGCTTCACCTTTCGGACGGCATCATCACCAGCAACACCACCATCCGCCTCTATCTGAACGACAGCGCCACCCTCCTCTTGGAGAAGGGCTCCGAGCTGAGGATAGCGGAACTGAACGTCAACGGGGAGAGAACGCTTCTGGCCCTCAACGACAGCTCGCTCCATGTGGGAAACATCAGCATCGACAGGATCGGCAAACTCATCCTGAACGGCGTCGGAGGGACGGACGGTATAACCGGTCTCAACGTGGTGGAATGCGAGGATGAACTGCTGATAGTACGCAGCGAGATAACGGACATGATCGTGGACCGTGCGCATAATATCACGATAACGAACTCGGAGATCGAGGGTGATACCTGGTTCCACCGCTCCACGGGCAGCCTGGAGCTATCGAACAGTACCGTGAGGGGAATGAACGTCCAATCCGCAAGGGAGCTTGCTGCGCGGGGTTCATCCCTTCTGGACATGGTGGTGGTCAGCTGCTCGGGCAGCTCTGAAGAGCCCTACGTTCGCTTCTTCAACTGTACTGTCAATGATGTGGTTCTGGACGTATCAAAGGGTCTTCATCTCAGGGGGGGAACTGTGGCGCCGTCGAGCAAGGGATACATGGACAATCTCTGCAGCGCGGACCGTTTCCGGGCGGAGGAGGGTACGGTGTTCACATACATGCTCACCTTCGCGGGAGAGACTGATGCCTATCTTGCCAATATCACAACTCCTGGAATAGAGGCGAGGGACCGGGCACGGGTGGAGCTCCACAACTGGCATGAGAAGACCCGTACCAGCCCGATCTTCAGCACCCCGAGCCTCTCGGCAGATGGAGGGGGAGAGATATTCCTGTACCGCACGCTGACCGTCACCGTGAAGGACCTCGATGGAATGCCGGCGGATGGGGCGGAGGTAAGGGTTCTGGAGGATATCGGGAACGTGACGCTTTATTCCGGGAAGGCGGACGGGAACGGAATGGTGTTGATGGATGTCCTCACCAGCATTATCACCAGGAGCGACGAGGATTTCCGGGGATACTACCGGACGGAGGCGGCCTACACGGAGAACCGGAAGAGGACGACGAGCACCAACACGACCACAATGACGGGGAGGTTGACCATAGTTTTGGTCCTCGATACGGTGGTTGGGAGCGGAGGCGAGAAGGACGAGGGCGTATCTATCTGGCTGTGGTCGGGCATCCTGCTACTGGTAATAATCCTGGCCATGGGCGTTCTGGCTCTCCGAAGCAGGATGCGGAAGTAGGTCGGTTCGGGGATCGGATACGTTCCCTTTTTACGACAGCATCGGAGGTCCGTATTTGTCCTCTATCTACCTCCATCTTGAATGATTTCCCCCGTGGTAGTCCATCTTCCCCTCTCGTTTCACTGTGGACTACAATCCAATAAGAATGTCGAATGAAGTTGTTTTTCTATTGAATCATACGGGATGACATTCCATCGAAATCTGCGGGAACCGAACAATATCCTCGAAAGAAATATTACCTTGTATCAATGTAGCGGTAACGGCCCAGCGGGCACCCATTACACTCCGTTGACCCTTACAGGCTCCCACTACGTTCCGGTGTAACCTTCGGTCACACCTGAGCCCTTGGAAACATACTGTTTCCTACGGGTCCACGAATCCGCACACTATGACAGGTAACGGCTTGCCAAGTTACGTCTTGGCAAGGCTTGACCGATAACGCCCGGTCAAGTTAGATGTGTCTACAGACACATCGGAATAGCTGAATCTCTGATTCAGCGAAACCTGTCATGCCAGACGAGCCGTTAGGGTCGTCGAGGGTTGTCAAGCTGCGAATCCTTATGCATCCAAGATGCATCTGGTCCTTTCGGGTCCTGGCGTATCAGAGATACGCCTGTATTTGCCCGTTTCACTCCGGGGCATAATATGCCCCTGCACCCTCGGGGCGTTACCCTGCGGGTGCCGAGGCGTGAACCCGTAGGTATACATGCCGAGGGTGCAGCAAAGCCCGAAGGGGTTTGCGGAGTGTCAATGGGCATCGGCAAACCGTTACCCTAAAGGCTTCGAAATAATTTCGAACTTCGCACCATTGACAATATTTGGCGAAACCTGTCTGGCGTTATCCCCTGAACCCGCCCGATGGATATTCCAACCTATAAATTGCAGAATAAATGTGCTGATATCATGTCACACTCGGACATCATACCCATCAAGGTGGAGGAGAAGATACTCCTGCATCTCCTGAAACAGTACCCTTCCCAGATCGACGTCTTCAATGCGCCCATGGAGATGGCCCAGGAAGGGATCGCGGATGCCATAGGCATAAACAGGACCCACATCCCACGCTCCATGAAGAGGCTCATCAAGAGGGGTTACATAGAAGAGGTTAGCAGGCACGTACCCGGTGCAAGGAGAAAAAGGAAGGTCTATTTTCTCACACGGGAGGGAGCGGCCGAGGGAAAGAAGGTCACGGTTCGCGTTCTCGGCTCGATGGTGCTGGTCAAGGAGGGCGGGGCGATGACGGAGAGAAGTCTCGGGGAACTGATGGAGACCCTTCCGGAGGGGACTGGTCTTCTGGAACTCATCAATTCATTGAGGACGGTGGGCGTGTTCGATCCCAAGGACCTTTCCAGCGCCTCGGGGGAAGATCCTGCCCGCAGCCAGTACCTGACCTATCCCGAGGATATATCCCGTGTCAGAAATTTCTTCGGTAGAAAGAAGGAACTCTTTCTGCTTCAGGAAAGGCTGGATGAGGATGACTCGAAACTTCTCGTCCTCACGGGGATCCCCGGGATCGGCAAGACATCGCTCACCCATCGCCTCATACACGACCTCGGGGATCGGTGCAACATATTCTATCATCGTTTCAGGGAGTTCGATACCCTTCGGAAGATGGGAAAGGAATTTGCGCATTTCCTGTTCAAAGCAGGACACACATCGGTGCTGGACTACCTGAGCTCCACGGTGGCGCTGGATATAGACACCGCCCTTGCTCTCACATTGAACGTGCTGAGAAAGACCCGGTGGATCATCGTTCTCGACGACTACCACAAATGCTCCGAGAGGATCAACTCATTCGTCCGGGAAGCGTTGAAGATGGACCTCGGCGATGTTAAGTTCATCATCATCGGCAGAACGCGCCCCCCGTGCTACGACAGGAGCGACGTGGTGGTGGGCAGGGGCATATTCGAGATGAAGCTGGAGGGCCTAACAAGGGAGGATTCCCGCCTGATGCTGGGATTGGATACGGAGGAAGAGGAGCTTCTGGGCGAGATATATCGGATAACGGAGGGGCATCCCCTCTCCCTCGAGCTGATATGCTCCCTCCAGGAGGCGGACAACGTGCTTCGGGGCCTGTCGGACGTCGACAGGTATCTGCACGAGGAGATCTTCTCGAAACTGGAGCCGTCCGAGCAGAAGATACTGGAGATCGCCGCCTTTTTTCGAAGGCCCTTCCCGTCTGAGTTCATCTTTGTTGATGAGACAGTCTCATTCAGGCATTTCGATTCCCTGGTCGAAAAATATCTGCTGGTGGAGAGCAACGGTGGTTACGAGGCCCACGATCTGATCAAGGAATTCCTCCTTCCCAGGGTTAATCCGGCCCTCGGAAATCGCTATCAGAGCTGGGCAGCAGAGAAGTACCTCTCGAGGGACAACGCCAGGGATTGGCTGGAAGCAATGCACCATTTCATAGGGGCCGGGGATTTCACCCGTGCCCTCGCCGTTGCCAAGGAGAAGGGACTGGAGATAATGAGCGAGCATCATTTCGAGGAGTTCCTGAAAATACTGGAGAGGCTCGAAGACCACCCCCTGTCGGACGTGGACATGGCGGAGGTGTTGCATTTCAAGGGAAATATATTCATCTACTGGCTTATGTTCCCGCAGGCTGCCGACTGTTTCACCCGGGAGATGGATCTCCGGGAGAGGGTTGGGGACGGGGAAGGATTGGAGGAGGCCCGGAAGGATCATCGTAGGGCATTGGAGCACGATCTGGGTTGAGGTCATCTCACACCGATGTCAAATTTCTTGGATATGGAGGTTGCATTCCGAATGGGTCGAGAGGTAGATGTTGATATGGAATCCGGTCCGTCGAAGCCGACCGCTCGGAAGAAGAACGCTTTGAGTCCCGAAATTGATGGGGCCGAGGATAAGGGATCTTCCGGTCACGCACCCCAATGCGCGGACAATTCGGATGTCCCGTCCGTTGTAGAAAACGTTTTCATGGTAGATGAGGAGAGTAAGGTTGTTGGTGTGGACCATGGGAGTGAGGACGTTACCATGGACGAAGGGAACAAGGGAGGGGATGCTGATCGTGAGGGAGAAGAGGGATCCCGGGAAGATACGGGTAATGAGATCACAATGGACGGCGGGGATGAAGAGGGGGAGCTTAGACGATACCGCGAGCATCTGGAGGAACTGGTGGAGGTGCGGACGGCCAGGCTGAAGGAGACCAATGAGCGCCTGGAGAGCGAGATCGCCATAAGAAGAGAAGCGGAGGCTGCACTGCGTCGGGAACGCGACAGGGCCCAGAGCTATCTGGATGTGGCGGGAGTGATCATTATCAGCCTGGATCTGGACAGAAAGGTCACCATGATCAACAGGCGGGGATGCGAGATACTGGGCTATGAGAAGGACGAGGTCATAGGCAAGGAATGGCATGAGAACTTCATACCTACCGAGTTCGGGGACGAGGTCAGGGATCTGGCCGTCGCACAGTTTTCAGGGAAGGAAAAGGGCGTAAAGATATATGAAAATCCAGTGTTGACGAGGGATGGCCAGCGGATCATCAACTGGTTCAACACGGTCCTGCGGGACGAGGAAGGAAACGTAACGGGATTGTTGAGCTCCGGGGAGGACATCACGGATAAGGTAAAGGCCGAAAGGCTTCTACGGGAGTCCGAGGAGAATTACCGGACCCTCGTGGAGAACGCCCAGGAAGGAATTGGGGTTGCGGACCCTGACGAGAACATACTATTCGTGAACTCCGCCTTCGCAGAGATACTGGGTTACGAGATCGACGAGCTTACGGGAAAGAACCTATCGGAGCTTACCGACGAGGATACATATTCGAGATATCGAATGGAGACCATGGAGAGGAGGATGGGACGTGCTAGCAGATACGAGACCACCATGTATCACAAGAGCGGGGAATTGCGGTATCTCAGTTTCTCCGTGGCTCCCCTCTTCTCGGAGAATGGTGAGTTCACAGGGGCCATCAACGTCATGATGGACATCTCGGAGAAAAAGCTGGCGGAGGAACGACTCGAGTTCGAGAGAAAACAGCTCCTGAGCATATTCGACAGCATCGGTGAGATAGTATACGTGTCCGACACGGAGACCTACGAGATATTGTTCGTGAACAATCACTTCCGGGAGGTACTCGGTAGCAACCCGGTGGGCAAGAAATGTTACAAGGAGTTCCAGGGATTCGAGGAACCATGCACTTTCTGTACCAATCGCTTCCTTCTGGAGAGGAGGGGAGAGTCATACCGCTGGGAGTTCTACAACGAGATACTCAATAGGCATTATCTCCTGTTCGATCGGCTCATCACATGGCCGGACGGCAGGGACGTCAGGTTCGAGATGGCCATAGACATAACTGATCAGAAGTTGGCTGAGGAGAACATGCGCAGGTACTCGGAAGACCTTAGAAGAGAGGTACGCGAGCGAACCAATGAACTTGTCCAGTCCGTCAAGATGGCCGCCCTGGGACAGCTGGTGGCTGGCGTTGCCCACGAGGTGAACAATCCCCTGGCTTACATCAAGTCCAATACCGAGTCGATCGGGGATGAACTGGAGAGTCTCAAGAAGCGCATTCGGGGACGACATCCGTACCTCAAGGCCATGGAGAACATAGAGGATTTCGTGGGAAAGAACATCAAGGGCATTGACCGGATCGCCGATATCACCACCACCTTAAAGAGGTTTGCCAGACCCGATACCGGCGGCAGGACCATGGAGAGCATCAACCAGGGTATCGAGGATACGCTGGCGATACTTTCCAGCCAGATGAAGGCCAGGGTTCGCGTTCACAGGGAATTGGGGGATATTCCCAGGACGCTGTGCAACATCGGCCAGCTGAACCAGGTCTTCACCAATATCATACTGAATTCCCTTCAGGCCATGGAAGAGGGCGATATCCGGATTAAAACGTGGAACGACGATGAAAACATTTATATCGAGATAAAGGATAGTGGAGAGGGTCTGTCCCCCGGGATAATCGACAGAATATTCGATCCGTTCTTCACGACGAAGGACAGTGGCACGGGGCTTGGGCTGAGCATAAGCTACCGTATAATCAAGGATCATTCCGGTGATATCCGGGCAGATAGCGAACCGGGCAGTGGCACAACCATGATCATCAGGCTCCCCCAGGAGACATGAAGATGAACGAAGAAGAGATCGCGAAGAAAAAAAGGGTCTACAAGGTCCTGGTGGTGGATGACGAGAAGGATATCGTGGAGGCCCTCAAGTGGACCCTCGAGCGGGCGGAAGAGTTCGACTGTGATGTGACGACTGCCACGAACCCCCTTATTGCCATGACCGACCTTGAGAGCACCGAGTTCGACATCGTGCTTGCCGATTTCAAGATGCCCATCATGGACGGCGTGGAGCTGCTCACGCGCATAAAGGACACCCATCCCAACACGATAAGGATGTTGATTACAGGCTATTCGGACATGACCATCGCGAAGGATGCCATCAACAGGGCCCACGTGTATAATTTTATAATGAAGCCGTGGAACAACAAGGAATTGAAGGACATCCTGTCGGAGGCCCTGAAAAGGAAGAACGAAAGGGAGAAGGGGCGGATAACCGAGGTGGACGAGGCCAATGAGGCTCTGAAACTCGTCGGGGACCTGAAGGACCACGTGCTCAACGAGCAGAAGCTCATGTTCAGTTTCGCATCCATACCCGATCTCAACAGATTCTCCTTCGAAATAAAGAAGATGAAGAACGTTCACATCAAGGACTTCCACGTTTTCGAGAGCAAGTACATCATATCGGTGGTCATACTCCCGGAACTATTCAATTATCTTCCATGATCCCGGGACTAAGCGATCCCGGTGACATTCTACCCTATCAACTAATTTTCGGACCCCGGTGGTATTCAGGATGGAAAAGGACGGTGAGAGAGCCGGACCCGGCAGAGGCTCGAAGGATGATATTCTGAGACTCCAGGCACGAATAGACCGCCTTGAAGGTACTCAGGCCCACAGGGGCAATTACGGAAAGGTCAGCGAGAATTACGATTTCATCTACAGCCCGGCCGTGAACCTGGTCATCGGCATAGACGGGACCATACTGGAGATCAGCAAGCTCTCGGCGGGCCAGCTGGGATACGACGAGGAGGAGATGGTGGGGAAAAACCTCATGGAGTTCGTCATTCCGGAACACCGGGAGAGGATGGAACATCAGCTCAAGAGGGATTTTCGTGGAGATTACATACCCGGCATCGAGGTGGACGTTTTCGCCAGGGACGGCACCGTCCATACCCTTTTATTCTCACCGGGACAGGAGGTTCTCTTCGTCGACGAGCGTCCCAGCAGCATCCTGTTCACGGGTATCGACATCACGGAACGCAAGATCGCCGAGGAGGCGCTGGGCAGGATCAGCGCGGAACAGGAAATAATCCTCAATACCGTTCCTGCCATGATATGGTACAAGGATACGAAGAACAGGATCATGAGGGCCAACAGGGCAGCGGCCAGGTCCCTGGCCCTCACGCCGGAGGAGATCGTGGGGAGGTCCGCTTTCGATCTGTTCCCCGGTGAAGCCGAGCGTCACTACAGTGATGACCTCGACGTTATCGGATCGGGGGAGCCCAAGCTGGGTACCATCGAACAGCTGCTGACCGCTACCGGAGAGAGGATGTGGGTGAGGACCGATCGGGTGCCCTACAGGGACCATTACGGAAACGTGGCGGGAATCATCGTTTTTTCGGTCGATATCACGGAACGCAAGAGGATGGAGGAAGAGCTGAAGAGGTACACCGAGAGGCTGGAGGAGGAGGTGAACCAGCGTACGAGCGAACTCATCCAGGCGGAGAAGATGGCGGCCATCGGCCATCTGGTGGCAGGGGTGGCCCACGAGATCAACAATCCGCTGGCCTTCGTGAAATCCAAGAGCTCGAGAATAAGCGAGGAGGTGGGAAATTTTCTCGAGACGTGCCAGGACCCGGAGGTCCGGGAACTCCTGGAGATGATCTCCCGGGAGACCACGACGAACCTTAACGGCATCAACAGGATCGCCACAATCACCCAGGCCCTCAAGAGGTTCTCACGACCGGACGTGGAGGGCAAGTCCCTGACGAACATCAACGAGGGGATAGAGTACACCCTGGTGATGATGGCAAACCAGTTCAAGCACAGGGTGGCGATCAACACGGAATACGGGCAAATACCCAAGATGGAATGTAACATCGGCCAGCTGAACCAGGTGTTCATGAACCTTATGCTCAATGCATCCGAATCCATGGACGAGGGCGAGCTGTGGATAAAAACGTGGAAGGATGGCCAAAACATTTATATCGAAATAAAAGATAACGGAAGGGGTATACCTCCGGCGAACATAGATCGAATATTCGACCCGTTCTTCACCACCAAGGGCAGCGGCACGGGATTGGGTCTTAGCATAAGCTACAGGATAATTCAGGACCACGGCGGGGACATTGGAGTGGATAGCGAGCCGGGTAAGGGAACATCCATGACCATACGGCTTCCCTGCACGGAGGTAGCGAGTCGGAGCGAGTACCGAGCTTGGAGGTTTAAGGATGCCTGATGATGAGGGTAGCACCCCGGAGAAGGTTTTCAGGATACTTATCGTGGACGACGACAGGGACGTTCTGGATGAGCTTCGACAGGTCCTCTCAAGAACGGACCGGTACGAGTGCGAGATATCGACGGCCATGAGCGGCGATGCCGCCGTGGGAGAGCTGGAGCAGGGGGAGTTCGACCTCGTGCTGGCGGATTTCAAGATGCCGGGGATGAACGGCATCGAGCTGCTCTCCATAGTGAAGGAGAAACATCCCGATACCATACGCATTCTGATAACGGGCTATTCCGACGTGAACATAGCCAGAGAGGCAATTAACTGGGCCGAGGTCCATGCCTATATCGAGAAGCCCTGGGAGAACGGGGAGCTGAGACTCGCCATCCAGGAGGCACTGGAAAGAAAGCGCTACAGAGAGACAAGCAAGATAGAGGTCTTTGATCGTGTCAGGGACGCCCTGGACCTGATGGAGGGTGTGAAACAGAACCTCATCGCCATTCCGGCCGAGCACATCAAGAAACAGGTTGTGACCCTGCAGTTCAACTCGCCCCAGGAGTTCAACAAGTTCTCGTTCGCAGTAAAGAACATGAAGGGAACCGAGATACAGGACGTCCAGGTGTTCGAGGACAAGCATATCATCACCCTGGTCATCAAACCCGACAAGTACGTATATCTCTGATGGGACGGGGCTACTTTCTGAATTAGTATGCGTTCTTTCATAATCCTGTATAACCGTTAGATCAAGGTTAGCGCGGGCCTGATAGCGGGGGAGGGGAAAAGGGGTGGAATACGCGCACGCAGGCCCGCAACCATAAATGTTATTGTAATGTGAAGAAGCGGTTGACAGCCGCAGGGGTCGGTGGGACACCGACCCATTATGTTTGTCTTGATGCAGGGCTCTATCAAGGACGCGCGTTTCTTTCGTCGCGCGTCCTCTATGCGTTCGTCAACCAATCGTATCGGGTTTGCACGCTTTTGACACAATTACATCAGACCAAGAAACAATAACCGACCATCGTTCAAAGGTTGAAAAGTCCTCCAAACATTCATTAAGGAAGCAAGGGAATTCCTGCATCAAGCAGTAAGTGCAACAATTAAATAGACGTACGTTCCTTGACGATTGGAGGAGCATGTAAGGAGATGTCCGGATGAGGAGGACCAGCAAGTTCACGTTTACGATAATCGTCCTCTTGGTCATTTCGGGTTTCTGCCTTACCGATTCATTTTATTTTCCTCGATGGACAAGATCGCATGCTAGTATGAATATTTGTTATCCATACCATGAGACGATTTCAACTGCTCAGACAAGAGGCAACAAATGGTGGATTCAAACAGTGGATGCAATGGGTGATGTTGGGGTTGGGACAGATATTGTTTTAAATAATAATCTTCTCCCTCTGATATGTTATTTTGACGATTCCAATTGGGAGTTTGAATATACAAATTTTACTGGTGTAAATTGGGAAAAGGAAACCATCGATTCACAAGGGCATCCTGCATTATATTGCTCTATTACATTGGATGATAATAACTATCCTTATGTTGTGTATTATAATATCACTGGTGGAGGAGCGAGTGGCGAGTTAAAATATGCTTACCACGATGGATATCTTTGGAATATTGATACAATTGATTCAAATTCATTATGTGGTTCATATAACTCACTTCAATTGGATACAAATCGACACCCACATGTTAGTTACTATGATGGAGCAATTGGTGACTTAAAATACACATATTATGATGGCTTGATTTGGCATTATGAAGCGGTAGATACAACAAATAATGTGGGTGGAGAAAGCTCTCTATCCATAGATTCCAATGACAATCCACATATTAGTTATATTTATTCTACTGAAAGTGATTTACGATATGCATATTATAATGGAAATCAATGGATAATAGAAACAGTTGATTCTACAGGTAGCGTTGGAACCTATACTTCAATAGATCTCGATTCAAGTGACTGGCCGCATATTAGTTATTGTGATGATACTAATCATAATTTAAAATATGCTCGTTATGATGGAAATCAATGGCAGATCGAAAATATCGATGCAATAGGTTGGTGGGGTGGTCATACCTCTTTGGTATTGGATTCAAATGACAATCCACATATCTGTTACTATGATGGTACAAATGAGGACTTAAAATATTCATATTATAATGGAAATCAATGGATAATCGATACAATCGACTCACAAGGTAATGTGGGTATGTACACCTCTATGGATATCGATACGAATGATAATGTTCATATTAGTTATTACGACTCCACAAACGGTGACCTCAAATACGCCGTCATGGACAACATCCTCCCCACTATCACCTCCGATAACAGCCCACAAAACGGCACCACTGGCGATCCGTACCAGTTCAACATCAGTGTCTCCGACAACCTCTTCGTCGATACGGTCCACGTCAAGTACAAGCACGGCGATCTCGAGGAGAATATTTCCCTCTCAAAGGTAGGCGGTTACTGGCTCGGGAACATCACGCTCGACCACGATATAGGTGATCTCGTCTATACGATCTGCGCGAAGGACATGGCGGGCAACTACAATTCCAGCGGCGAGTTAAGAAAGACCGTACTCGACAATGACAGGCCCTCCATCGTGAACGATCTCACCTCACCTACGGGAAACACCGGCGATCCCTTCATATTCGAGGTGCAGACCTCCGACAACGTCGCGGTTGGCGCTGTATGGGTCAACTGGAGCCACGGAGGCAGTGGAGGCAACGTCTCACTCGACGGCAACGGCGAGTTCTGGAGCAGGCTCGTGCACCTCAACCACAGCCTGTCGAACGCGAGCTACAGGATATTTGTCAACGACACCTCCGACAATTTCAACATCAGCGAACAGAAAGAAATAACCGTCAGCGACAACGACGACCCCGTGGTGGACACAGACGACAGCCCCGTCGCCGGCAGCACCGGCGATACATACGGATTCAACCTCACCATAACCGACAATATCGCCCTCGATACGGTCACGCTGGGCTGGTCCCACGGGGAACTCGACGGTGAGATCGAGCTGGAGCCCGACGGAGATAGATGGCAGGGGACCGTAGTTCTAGACCACAGCGTCGAAGGGCTCAGCTACACCGTTTATATCAACGATACGTCCGATAACAGGATCACGCACCAGCGGGTCGTACCTGTACTTGACAACGATCTTCCCGTTTTCGTGGAAGACCTGACCGCCGGTACGGCCACCACCGGGGACGATTTCCATCTGTCGGTCAATGTCACCGACAATATCGACGTTTCGGAAGTGCTCGTTAGCGTAAGCTATGGAAACGGCACGGAGCAGAATTGTTCCATGGTGCGTACTGGAAAAAATATCTGGAATGCGACTATCTCAATCCCGCCCGACGCGACATCTGTCGAGTATTATTTCATCGTACTCGACGATGCGGGGAACCGGGTCGAGAGCATTCACTGTTCAAAGCCTGTTGGGGATGACGACACGCCTACCGCCGAAGCGGGGGATGACGTCACGATAGACCAGCACGAGTTTGTATTATTCGATGCCAACGGTAGCCTCGATAACGTCGGTATCGTGGACCATGAGTGGTCAATAGACACAGGCGGTACGATCGTAACGTTGTCCGGCATGGTTGTAAATCACACGTTCGACGCTGCGGGAACCTACAACGTTACCCTTACTGTAACGGACGGGGGCGGGCTACAGGCGACCGACAATATCACCGTGACCGTCCGGGACATAACCCCGCCCAGCGTTGACGCGGGCTCAGATATCACCATCGGGCAGGGAACTACGGCGTTATTTGACGGTGGAGGCAGTTCGGACAACGTCGATATCGACAACTTCACGTGGTATTTCATATACGACACTTCGGTGGTACGCTGCTACGGTAAGACAGAGGAATACCTGTTCGAGATTCCGGGAGTTTACTTGATCAAGCTTATGGTGACGGATGTTTCGGGAAACGCGGGCACGGACAATCTCACGCTTTACGTATCGGATACGGAATTACCGGTGGCAAGGGCCATCATTAACGGCGAGGATGCTCTCGACGGGAACAGGTATGAGTTCGATGCGAATTCGACCATTTGCTTCAATGCGGAAGGAAGCCACGATAACGTGGGTGTGACCAACCATACGTGGGAAATAACGGGCAAAGGTACAGATGTCCGGGTATTCGACAGAGTGGCGGAGCATACCTTCACCGAATCGGGGACATATTTTGTCACGATAATGGTCATGGATGAGGCGGGGAATTCGTGCGAGCTGGTGTTTTCCATCGGGATCGGGGAGGAACCGGGTGATGACGACACGACGGAGCCCAACGATGATACGCCGGACGATGACGACAATGGGACCGTCGATGGTCACTCGGGAACGGTCATGGGCATCGTCCTCGTCTCAGCAGGGGGGGCGCTCGGCGTGATGTTGCTCGTTTTCCTCCTGGTTCTGAGGAGCCGGAAGGGAAAGGCGGATAATTGTAAAGCGGTTGCGGTATCGGTAATGCCGGAAGAGGGGCAGGATCGCGAAGGGGCCGTTCCGGCAGTGGTAGAGGAAACGGCGGGGGCGGTGGAGGTTCCGCAAATGGAGGAGGAGGCGGACGGGGAAGAACCGGAGTAGGGGATCGCGAATGCCTTGCCGGGGGTATCGAGCCATCTCGGGGGCGCATCCGAGTTCGGGTAGGTTACGGTATCGAATAAATGTTGCCTACACCATCGACAAAAGGCCCCTGCGGCTATCGACAGATGTTGCCTGCGCCATCGACATATGTTACCTGTCATCACGGACAAATGTTGCCTGTACCATCGATAAATGTTACCCATTCCTCCTCACTCAACGAGAAAGGGGGCAGATTTTCCGGCCCCACGGGGCGGCAGCTGGCGCCGCCCCTTTGTTTCATCTTCATCTTATTGTAGGGCTCTAACGAGGGCGTGTATGGCTTCCGCACCACGCCCTCGCTTCGTTCATAAAAGATAAATATCGGTTTCGTTTTCCTTCTCAATACCAAAAACCGATCATTTCATGGGAGTACGGGCATATTCTCATCGACATTTTTATAACGAGCCTGTCCGTTCCCTACCGTATGCGCTTGGTCTTCCTTGGTACGGGGGGCGCGTGGCCCACGAAGCACAGGAACGTATCGTCCACGGCGGTGGTCCTGGATGAGCGGGTGGTATTGGTGGACTGCGGCGAGGGGACGCAGCGGCAGATACACGGCGTGAACTTCTCCTTCATGCGCATATCCCACGTGCTGATAACGCATTTTCACACCGATCATTTCCTGGGACTCTTCGGACTCATCGAGAGCATGTATCTCAACGACCGTACCGATAAATTGACGGTGATCGGCCCGCGGAGGCTTTCCTTCCTCATGGAGAGCCTGCGCGAACTGGGCATGATCAAGCGTGCGTTCCCGCTGGAGACGGTGGAGGTGGAGGACGGCAGCATGGTGGATGTCGGGGGGGTTGTGGTGACGGCCTTTGGGAACACCCACGGCGAGAACAGCTTTGGCTACGTTATCGCGGAGCATCGGCGGCCCGGCAAGTTCCACAGGGAGAGGGCGCTGGAGCTGGGAATACCCGAGGGACCGCTTTTCGGGCAGCTTCAGAGAGGTGAGAGCGTCGAGGTGAACGGACGGACCATGGAGCCGGACATGGTGATGGGACCCAGGCGGCCGGGCCGGAAGCTGGCCTTCTCGGGGGACACCCATGCATGCGAGGCCCTGGTGACTGCCGCAAGGGACGCCGACGTGCTGGTGCACGAGGCCACCTATGCGGATGATAACCGGGACAAGGCCGACGAGTACCGGCATTCGACGGCGAGAATGGCGGCGGAGGCTGCCCGGGACGCGGAGGCAAGGATGCTGGTGCTCACCCACGTTTCTCCCAGGTACGACGAGGGGGACGTTCTCCTGGATGAGGCGGCAGGTGTGTTCCCGGCCACGGTGCTGGCGGAGGATCTGCTGGAACTGCGAGTGCCTTACCGGGACAGCGGCAGGGAGATCGAGGTGGTGCGGGAGGTTTCGGAGAAGGTTACAGAGGCAGTTTCAGAGAAGGTTTCGAAGGAGGAGTGGGGGGGAGTGGGGAATAGAGGGAGATAAGGGAGTTCGGTATCGTCATATACGGCGAACTGAACGGAGGGGATGTAATATCGCCGGGAAATTAGCGGCACGGTAGTATGACGATCCGAGCATCAAATACCGGCAATTACCCTCGCAACCGGAGAATTATTGACCTTCAAGTCAATTTTAGTACGACTATTATTGACATTGAAGTCAATAAAAGTAAGGTTTATATGCTATCAGGGCGTTTTCGTAACCATGTACGTTCCAAGGGAGATCACCTCAAGGTTCGACAAGATCGATGAGCATTACGGCATTATCGCAATGGTCGGTGCAAGGCAGTCCGGCAAGACCACCTTTCTTCGGGAGATGATGAAGAGGCGCAGCTCCACCTACGTTCTCTTCGACGATCCGGATGCCCGTGACCTGTTCGATGAGGACGTCAAGAAATTCGAGATACAGTACATGAAGGGTAACGATCTGACAGTCCTTGATGAGGTCCGGAACTGCACCGGGGCCGGCAGCAAGTTGAAGTATCTGGTGGACACCGGACGGAAGATGTGGATCACGTCTTCCTCGGAGGTGCTGCTGGGAAAGGATATAATCTCCTTTCTCGTCGGTAGGGTCTCCATCATGAGGTTGTACCCATTCTCGCTCCCTGAGTTCATGGCCGCCAGGAATAGAAGGAGCCCGACGGCGAAGGTGCTGTCGAGGGATATCTGGGAGCACATGGTATATGGTGGTTACCCCCGGGTTGTGATCACGGAGGACCGTGAGATGAAGGAGATCATGCTCGGCGACCTGTACGAAACGATGCTCTTAAAGGACCTGACGCAGACGTTCTCCATCGATGATTCCGTCTCTCTTGAACGCTTCGCCCGATACATTGCTCTGAACACGGGAAATATCATCTCGTACCAGCATGTATGCAAAGTTCTCAATGTCTCGTTTAGGACGATAAAAAAATATATCGATGCAATGGAAAAGAGCTACCTCATCATCCCGGTCGTACCATTCTTTACCAACAAGGCCAAGGAGATAACCAAGCAGCCAAAGATCTATTTTCTGGACACGGGTCTGCGGAATGGGATAATACGAGGATTCAGCGGGGAACCGGACGGCAAGCTGTTCGAGAACTACGTCCTATCGGAGCTTGTAAAGATGGGTCTTTCACCGAAATACTGGAGGACGAAATCCAGGGCGGAGGTGGATTTCGTGATCGAGTCCGGAAGGAGTGTCATTCCCATCGAGGTCAAGCTGAATGTGACCCGTATGAAGATCGAAAGAAGCCTCCGTTCCTTCATCGACAGGTACGAACCGGAGGAGGCCTTCGTTGTTACCTACAGGGGAACCGATGGAGAGGTGATGGTAGGGGATTGCACCGTCAGGTTCATGAACGTGATGGACCTGCGTGAGAAGCTTGTCAGATATGTATCTCTATGATCCGGTCAACAGCCAGGCAACATATTAATAATCGTTGTATTTTAGGGCATATTACACATACGAACCGCATATCCACATCTATAGGAGATGGTCTCACGATGAAAAGAAAATACCTCCTCCTGGTCGCCGTCCTACTTCTCTCGCTGTTGCTGATGGGCTGCACCGGGGACGACGAGGAGAAATGCCCTCAGTGCGACGGTTCCGGTCAGATCAAAGATTATTATGGACGTGATATGGAATGTCCCGTCTGCGAAGGGGAGGGCTACATCGACAGTCCCGAGGGCTCCTCGTCGAGCAACGGTTTCATCAACACAGACGTGTTCGAGGCGTTCTTCACCGTGGGAAATTTGGTCCAGGTCGTCGTATCAGCGTTGATCTCGGCGTTCACCCTCTGGCTGGGTGCCAAGGTCCTCAATTACAACATCAAGTTCTCGCAGTTCTGGGTGATCGTCATATGGCAGCAGATAGCCCGCATCGTCTTCGAGCTGTTCAACCAATCCCTGCTGAGCCACTGGTTGGGACAGATCGAGGCGGATTCCATTGTGATGGGCATTCTCCTTTTCATCGTACCAATGGGGGTGTCCTTTCTCTATTCCTTCAAGGTGAACACCCTCCTTATCAAGAAGGTCGGCAGGTTGAAGGAGAAGGTGGGAAAGAGGATCAGCTGGGTCGGCACCTTCCTGATGCAGGGCGGAGTGAATATAGTGTTCCTAGTTTACCTCGCGGTCCTCCTCGAGGGAGAGCTTCCCGGTCTTCTGGTGGGTATAATGCTGTTCCTGTCAGCCGTGTTCTTCACCATAGCGGGGATACTCATCGCCAGGTGGAGGAAGAAGACGGAAACGGTCGATCTAATGGACGATACTATCCCGCCTCCCCCCGATGATGTCCCGTTCCACCCCGGCGAGGTCGTTCTGGAGTCCGAGGCGGTCTACAGGGACAAGGACTCGGTCTGGGAAGCCCTCTACAGCGGTTGGCTGATACTGAGGGAGCGGGCCATCCAGTACGACGGAGAACTGAAAACGTCGCAGAGGGTCGTTGATATGCAGGGGGCAGGCGGGTCGAGGGTAAAGCTGAGGATACCCCTGGGCGACGTCAAATCATGGAAGGTCTCGGGTAGATCGAAAAAGAAGCACGGCATGTCAAAGAATAAGGAGAAATATCTTTCGATAAAGTACCGCTCACAGGAGACCGGTAAGAAGAAAAAGGCCCAATTTATCTTCGATCGGAGGTACATCGACAAGTACGTGTCCTCCCTGGCCCTGGGGGACATTGCCGAGGATGAACTGCCCATGGGCCTCAGCCATGTGGCTGCAAGGGTTATAGAGCGAATGCCCGGCCGCTATACCGGCGAGGAAGGATACTATGACATCTGGGAGTCAATGATCGAAACGATGAGGACGGGGATGAAGGAGAGGATGGAAGAGGACCTCCCGCTTCCCCCGGATGATATGGTTCACGGAGGGGCAGAGGGGCGCGAGCCCGTCTTTCCTCCTCCGCCTCCGGGATCCGATCGACCCGTTCCTCCGCCCGATATCCATCGGCCGGAGGTTCATCCACCGGAAGACGGGGGCCGGCACCACGCTCCCCCGCGGGAGTCACATCGATCGGGTGATCCGGACAGGAGTTCCGAACCGCAACGGAAACCCCCGCGACCGTATGACGAGGATCAACGTCCCGAACCGCTTCCGGGGAAATATGACGGTGTTCTTGATTGGTGGCAGGAGGAGCTGGGGATGGAGTCGGAGGACGGCAGAGGAAAAGCCCACAGACCCCCGAGGATCGTCCCCAGTAAGGATGACATCGGGACGAAAGCTGATGCAAGAGATGCGATTGAAGGTTCCCCGGATCATGAGCGGGGTATCCAAGAGGGGGAGGAGGACGATTCGGTCAGAATGTTCTTCTCGGCGGTGAGATCCTACGAGAAGGGAAGGTACGACGAGGCGCTGGCCAAATACGAGATAGCCCTGAATGCGGGCCTGGGCATCAAGGTGAGGGGGAAGATGCGGGACGAGCTCGCAAGATTGAAGATGGAACGGTCCCGCCACCGGGAAGAGGAACGCGGGTCGACCGTGGAATGGGGGGATGCCAAGGTCGAGGAACCATTATCCCGGGCCAGGCATGAGGATGAGAAGGAAATCCATCCGGCAGGTTCGGGTGATGAAATGAATGTCCGGAAGATGTCTATCTGTCCGTACTGCGGGGAAAGGTTGGATTTCCCGAAGCCGCCGAGGTTCTGCCCGTTCTGTGAGGAGCAGATAATGTTCTGATGGTGGTGCTATTGCTGAGTGGTACTTCCCGCTCGAATGTTCAATATTGAGCACAATTCAATTTACACATAATTATCGAAAAACTAATTAAACAACGTTCATATAGCTCAATTTGTACTCATAAACCTGATGGGGGAAACGCACGAAACAGGTGGTCCAAGATGAATCTTAAAACGATCGGACTTGTCATGGGAATTATCGGAGTAATTCTACTCCTGATAGTTGCAATAATAGGAATTGTCATCGGTATTAATTCCAAAAACCGAACCGAAATATATAATAAGGACGATTCTTCGGATACGGAAAAGAAGGACGCCGAAGGTGCCGAAGAAACCAATGCCTTTCTATTAGAAATGAACATGGGTCTCGCGAGTTTCGGAGTTGGTCTTACCATGATCGGAGTGGGATTTGCCATTGCCAAGGATGCGAAAGGCAACATGGCGGTCCTTGGCGTGGGATTGGTAGCAGCCTTGATTCTCTTTCTGAGTTTTGCCGTTGCGATCTATTCAGGGATCATTTCAAAGGAAAAAGCGGAGATTTGGAACAAGGATGATACGAGCGAGAAGGATGATAAGAGAATAGAAGATATACAGGAGAACGAGGCGTTCTTGGGTCCGGTAAATTCCTTCTGCGGAGGTTTCCTTTTCGGCAGTTTCGGAATCGTTCTCGCACTATTCACCATCGTTCTGGGTGCCTTCCTGTCAAGAAAAGAAAAGGCACAACACATCGAGACTATCACCGATAAAATACGCAAGCAGGAACAATTAATCAGCGAGATAGTAAATGTCCAGGATGTGATAATACAACTGAAGAATAAAGGCATTGATACGAGAGAAATGGAACATCTGGTTAACGAGGCAAAGGGTGCGTTGAGGTAGGGATATCATGGCCGATTACGAACGTGCATTTGACTTGTTGAGAAAGGCTAAGGAGGTTGGTGGAAAATTACATGGTGATATTCAGCTTCCACCACCTCCGCCTCCACCTCCGGTTCCAAGACCTCCGTATGCAATTTCAGTCTCGCCTCGGCAACCTGAACAAGAGAGATCTCCCATAGATAGTAATGAGCAAGTTTTGCCATCCAAATCATATTTGAGAAAACTCACATTCCTTGGAATAACTGAATTCAAATCACCCCTAAATTGTACCGTACCAAACTATACAATCACTCATAAACTTGGCACTGGTGGTTTTGCCACTGTTTACCGTGCGATTAATGATGAAGGTAAAGTTGTAGCTATCAAGCTACCAAAATTCCTTGATGAGACATTGGATATGTCGGTGCTGAAGAAGTTCGAGGCCGAAGCAGACATGTGGAAGAAGCTAAGACACAAGAACATAGTATCATTCTACAACGGCGGTCTGCTCCCTGCTCCATATCTCGCTGTTGAATTGATGGAAGGCGGAACCCTCAAGGACTTGCTGAAGGTTCACAGCTTCTTAGTTGACGAAGCGATAGATGTCATGCTCCAGATACTTGCGGGTATGTCATACGCTCACAAGATGGCATCTGTTCACAGGGATATCAAGCCCGAGAACATACTGTTTACGAAGGAAGGCATTCCGAAAATATCCGACTGGGGCATTGGGAAATTCATGGCATCTGAGGGAGTGTCCAAGACAGTCGGTACAAAGGGGACAATTGCATACGGATCGCCAGAACAGATAAGCAAGCAATTTGGTAAGATCGACTGGCAGACAGATGTATTTCAACTCGGTATTGTGTTCTATGAGATGCTGACCGGGAAGAATCCGTTCTACGATGACGATGCCCTCAGAATAATGGGGAATATCACAGGGGAGAACCCTGAACCGCCCAGCGCAGTGAATCCGAAGGTACCACCCGAGCTGGATAGAATAATAATGACCGCATTACAGAAAAAGAAGGAGCAGAGGTGGAGTAGCGCAGAGATAATGCATTATGAGTTGAAGAAGTTGTTGGAGGGGTAATCAGATATAAACAGGTGATAATATGCCAATGTGCTATGATTGTAACCAAGCATTTCATGACTATTGTTACAAATATTTTATCCGCCAGACGGGATCATTTCACTATTCCATGAATCCATATGAGAAAGGAATGGGGAAACCTATAGGTTGTGTTTGTCCACATTGTCAGTCAAGTAACATCGGATAGTATGGTGGATATATCCAGTCCATTTCACGAATGAGTAAAATAACCGAATAGACATGAAAGGGATGAAAATGAAAATCTCAACCGTCATCGACCACATTGAAAGCGGCCATATGGCTTTGCCAGAGTTTCAGAGAGGCTATGTCTGGAACCGTGACCAAGTACGAGGGCTCTTTGACTCCTTATATCGTCGCCATCCTGTAGGAGGACTCCTTGTATCAGTAGTTCACTAACTTTTTGCTAATTCTTATGCCGATCTCACAGGGGAAAGTT
>CAYRFL010000060.1:0-24420 GCA_964423515.1 uncultured archaeon | reverse complement strand
GATGGCAAGGTGAGAAGAGAGGATTATTGAGTGCGCGATGAATGCGGTGAGAAAACGGAACCTTACCATCCTTGAATCATGGGACGCAGAATTTAACTTTCCCGTCCCGGGTGATCGTTACGGATAAGCGATGATAACTCACCAAGGTGAATGTGAATGCTATCCAATCTCTTCTAATTGGATTTAATAGGGATTTAGTATATATGTCTTTGGGAAATCCGACTGTTTTTTACGATTTTTTGAATATAATGATGGGAAAGTCTTTTGTACTAGTAAAATTAGGGGCGCCCCAATCCGCCCGGTAGAATTGTCGATGCTCCACAAATGTCCGAGATCCCTTTTGACCGTCTCTCCATCGGCGGAAGTGGCAACATTTAATTCGTCGATTCCTTTACATTAATACGAAATCAATATTGGAAACGGTAAATATGTAGGAAAATAGTTATTATATACTTCACTTCATCACATTCACCGATATCGCTCATTTGAGTATTCTAACAACGGACCGAGGCGTTCAGATGGCAAGAAAAGGAATACGTGAATTCGATGCCAAGCGCTTGCTGGCAAACGGCCTGCCCTTGTTTTCCAAGGGCAAGTTCGAGATGGGATCGGAGCGGGTGCTAATAACTCCCGATACCGATCTGAAAACCCTAGGGGACGAGAATCCGTGGCTTACACGGGAAAAACTTGTCGCCAAACCCGATCAGCTGTTCGGAAAGAGGGGTAAGAACAACCTGCTTCTTCTCGATGCTACCCTTGAAGAGGTCAACGGATGGATAGGCGAGAGAATGGAACGGGAAACCACCATTGTACAGACGACCGGGGCCACCACCGGAGTGCTGACCCATTTCCTTGTCGAGCCGTTCGTTGCCCATGATGAGGAATACTACGTGGCCATAGTACAGGGGCAGAACGGTGATACCATTTATTTTTCCACAAGGGGCGGTGTGGATATCGAAGAGGTCTGGGATACCGTGGTCACCATGGAGGTCCCGCCACTGTCGTCCATAGGAGAAATGGATATCGAAGGACAATTGCCCAGTGTGAAGAACGGAGCTCTTGTAGCGGAGTTCATAAAGGCATTGTATACTACGTTCGACCAGTACTATTTCACGTACCTCGAGCTGAATCCCTTCTCCTTCGCAGACGGCAAGATCGTGATACTGGACACCGTTGCCAAACTGGATGATACTGCCTCGTTCCAGTGTGCCGAGAAATGGGGGGGCGTGGAATTCCCGAAACCATTCGGATCGATGAAAAGCAATGAGGAGGAATATATCGCCGAGCTGGATGGAAGAACGGGAGCATCGCTCAAGCTGACCATGCTCAATCCAAAGGGGATAGTCTGGAACCTCGTTGCGGGTGGGGGAGCCAGCGTCATCTACGCCGATACCGTGGTGGACCTGGGTTTCAGCAAGGAGCTGGCCAATTACGGCGAGTACAGTGGAAATCCCACGGCAGAGCTAACCTACGAATACACGAAGACAATGCTTGACCTGATGACGCGGGAGAAGGACGCCCAGGGAAGGGATAAATTCCTTCTCATCGGCGGCGGTATAGCGAACTTCACGGACGTGGCCAAGACGTTCACCGGCATAATCCGCGCCATCGAGGAATTCCAGGACCGTCTCAAGGAGGTGGGTGTAAGGATATTCGTGAGAAGGGGCGGGCCGAATTACAGGGAAGGACTCGATAACATGAGACAGCTCGGTGACAGGATCGGCATACCAATAGACGTTTACGGGCCGGAGACCCACATGACCAGGATAGTTTCTCTCGCCCTTTCGGGAGGTGCCTGAAATGGAGGAATACGAGATATTCGACAGGAATACCCAGGCGTTCATCTACGGGGCGCAGCTCAGGGCCGTGCAGAGGATGCTGGACTTCGATTACGTCTGCAAGAGGGAGAAGCCCTCCGTCGTGGGCATCATCACCCCCCAGAGAGGCGGATGGGAGAAGTTCTTCTGGGGAACGAACGAGATAAGGGTACACCGCTATCGCAGCATCCCCGAGGCAATAGCCGCCCAACCGCAGGCGGACGTCATGATCAACTTCGCCTCGGAACGCTCAGCATACGATACCACGAAGGAAGCACTCCTTTCAGATAACATCAGGACCGTGGTGATGATAGCCGAGGGCGTTCCCGAGAAGAGGACCCGGGAGCTTCGTACCATCGCCCTGGAGAAGGGAAAATGGATCATCGGACCCTCCACCGTGGGCGGTATAAAGGCCGGAGCCTTCAAGATAGGGAATTCGGGCGGGACCATCGAGAATATAAAGGAATCCAAGCTCTACAGACCTGGCTCGGTCGGTTTCGTGTCCGTCTCGGGAGGCCTTTCCAACGAGGGATTCAACATCCTGGCCAGGAACACGGACGGCGTTTACGAGGGGTATGCCATCGGGGGCGATGCCTATCCCGGCTCCACGCTCCTGGAGCATATGCTGCGGTACGAGAGGAATCCGAACATCAGGATGATTGTGTCCCTGGGCGAGCTGGGAGGCACATCCGAGCTTGAGATCGCCGAGGCGGTCAAGGCCGGCAGGATCACAAAGCCCCTTGTGATGTGGGTGACTGGCACCTGTGCGAAGATGCTGCCCCAGGGCGTTCAGTTCGGCCATGCCGGTGCAAAGGCGAATTCGGACAAGGAGACCGCACAGTACAAGAACCAGGCTCTCCGCGATGCCGGTATCATCGTGCCCAAGTCCTTTGATGATTACGACCAGAAGATAAAGGAGACCTTCGAAGCGCTGGTTGCCGAGGGCAAGGTCGAGCCGGTGGAGGAGTTCACTCCGCCCCACGTACCCATGGACTATGCCCAGGCAAAGGCCGAGGGATTGGTGAGAAAATCAACCAACTTCGTCAGCACCATATGCGATGAGACCGGCGACGTGCACAATTACTGCGGCGTACCCATAGACGATGTGATAAAGGAGGGATATGGTATAGGGGGGGTTCTCGGCCTTATCTGGTTCAAAAAGAAACTGCCCCGTTACGCCTGCGAGTTCCTGGAGATGGTGATCCAGATCGTGGCAGACCACGGACCGGCGGTCTCCGGCGCGCACAACACCATAGTGACCGCCAGGGCGGGAAAGGGCCTCATAGAATCCATCATCAGCGGAATGGTGACAATCGGTCCGCGGTTCGGTGGAGCGGTGAACGGTGCCGCAGAGCATTTCAGATGGGGTCTTGCACAGGGTTATACTCCCAGGGAGTTCGTCACCGCCATGAAGGCGAAGAACGTGAACATCCAGGGTATAGGCCACCGCATACACACGGTGGAGTTCCCCGACGCCAGGGTGGACATCATGGTGGACTTCGCAAAGGCGAACTTCGCAAAGACGCCGATCCTGGACTTTGCCCTTGCGGTGCAGGCGGTTACCACCCAGAAGAAGAACAATCTCATACTGAACGTGGACGGCTGCATAGGCGTGCTCTGCGTGGACCTCCTGAACAGCCTTGGGTACGAGGACGACGAGATCGGGAAGATGATCGACATGGGCTTCTTCAACGCTCTCTTCATCATCGGAAGGACCATGGGATTCATGGGCCATTACTTCGACCAGAAGAGGCTGGAAGCGAGGCTGTACCGGCACCCGTGGGACGACATACTGTACGACGTGCCCGACAAACCCGATGTAGTGGAGTAGAGAGGACTAAACTATTTCGTCCCAAAAGGTAAAGCGGACCCGGTAGCCGGGGGGAGGATATGGGGTGGTGTAGGCGCATACGGGTCCGCTACAAAAAAGTAAGATGCATTTATATTAGTGGCCGTTCCGGCCACATGGTCGGCGGACGCCGACCATATTGGACGAGAGCTCATCGAGAAGGGCTTACTTTCAGAGGAAGCCGTCCCAAACCCCCACCCTGAGCCCTGCGCTGGAGTTTATTTCTTTTAGAATTTTCTGCGCTGGCCCAGGCTCCAAAAGAAAAAACTCGTTAAAAGAAAAATCGCCTGGGCCTGCTCGAAAATTGAAATGTAGTACAGGCATTGCGATTGTGTGCGAAGAGAAACTAACGCTTCTCCTCCAGGGCCTGCTCGGGCTCAGTAACAATAAGGATTGTAGAGATGAATTATAAGGGTTCTCACGAGGGCGTGTGTTTTATCGATTTCGCACACCCTCTGCTCTACACAACATTTACCACCAGTATCGAACCATATCTCGAAAAAACCATACCATCAGTTCTCCCTTCCCACTCCCTCCACAACAAGGTCGGAGCACACGTTCACCTCCGATGGAGAATAGCCCCTGACCTCGACCCTTCGCTTCTCCTTCATGGTAAAACCCATCTCCGACGCCCTCCCGATACATTCCTCCACCACTCCCTCCAGTTCGTCCCGTTCCTCGATCAGATAGAGGTGGATCACGGTTCCCACATCCGCGCATCCAAGGGTGGTGGGCAGGAATTCCGTCGAGCTGTGCGGCAGATTCATGATTATCCGGTGAAAGCTTCCCGTCTCAGCAAGCGATGCACATACTTCCCGGGCATCCCCGAGATGGGCCGTGACGTTCTCCAAGCTGTTGGCCTCGATATTCCTTTCGAGCAGCTTTACGGCATCCGGGTTGATATCCACCGCGTGGACCTCCGAGGGGGACGCATGTCGGGATATCAGAAGGGAGAAGGGGCCCACTCCCGCGAACATGTCGAGTACCCTCTCACCGGGCTTCACATCGCTCACCACGCGCCATCTCTCCGTTGCCAGCCTGGGGCTGTAATAGGTGCGGCCCACGTCCACCCACAGCGTGAGACCGTATTCCCTGGCAGCGGTAAGGGTGCTTTTCTCTCCGCCGATATGCTCCAGCTCGCGTACTCGCCGCTCCCCCCCAATTCTCATCACCCGATAGACGGAAGTGATGCCGGGATGCACCGATAGCAGAGCCCGGGCGATCTCCTGCCCCCAGGCCGTCACCTCGTCGGCCAGCTTCACCAGGATGATGCTCCCCACCACGTCCCATGATGATGGTAGAAAGCTCCTCAGCCCGGTGGGAACGTTCACGACGTCGCGGAAGCTCGAGGGACGAAAGGGCAGGAGGGGGACTGACCTTCTGGAAAGGGAGAACGGGAATTTCCCGGTCGGGAGCTCGTCATTCTCCGTATCCCCCGAGAACAGAGCTCCGATGTCATCCCCGGATACGTGCTCTATGAGGGGGAAGCTCACGTTCTCCGTATCGGAGATAACGCGCACCCGGAAGTTCAGGAATCCCTGCCGAAGAAGACACCTTCTCACTCCCTCCGCCTGCTCCTTCTCCACCTCCACGAACAACACGTCGGCCAGGTCCTTCCCGTCTTTGTTTTTTCCGGGGGGCATGAGGGAGCTATTGTACAATTGGTATTAATTATTTGTCAGAACGATGAACGTACCAGGCAACCCCAGGATGGATTTCTCGTTAAAACGTACCGTAAAGGTTATTAATGGAAAATCTTACTACCCACCGTCCGTCCATTTGCATTTGGACGAGAAAGTATCATATGCGTTTGGGCCCGTAGCTCAGCTAGGTAGAGCAATCGGCTCTTAACCGATTGGCCGAGGGTTCGAATCCCTTCGGGCCCGCCTTTTTTTCTTATAGGAATTTTAAACATGCCAGTCGTTTAATCCTTTATATAGGTCCAATTCACGCTATAGCGACCGCAGGTCGCTCATCCCGAAGCGAAGCGGACACCTTCGGAAACCAGGTTTTCCTACAGGCGGCTCCGCATTTTCGCAGAAAATGTGGTTTTTCACCGTTCATCGCAGCAGCCTCATGGATCTCTTCATCCTCACGAAACCCCTGTTCTCACGCTCCCATCGCTCCCGTCTGCGCAGCACAGCTTCCCGATCCAGAAGGAGGAACTCCGAGGCTGCGAAGGTGGAGTTGCAGAAACCGCATAGCTTGTTCCGATCCTTTCCGGCCGCCATGCCCGTGTAATTGGATGATCTCACATCCGCGGAGTAGCAGTACGGGCAGACGGTAACGCGGTCGTCGAAGACCATATCCCGTCTACCGAACGGGAGATATAAAACGGTTCCAAGGGGGAAGGTGAAAGTAAAATCCTGCAGTCATTGGAATGGACCAAAAATGTGCTCCGAGTACTTCCCCTACATACCGGATCAGGGTCTGCTTCTGAAGAAGAGCCTCTTTATCTGGTTGCGGAACAGCATGCCCGCGCAGAACACAGTAAGGGTTATGTTCAGAGCGAGGACCGGTATGCTGGAGATATTGACCCGTATGTTCTCCCATATCCCCACCAGGTTTATGAGAATGGAAATGACCCAGATGGAACCGGACTTCATGGACATGGACATTGGCATTGACATGGGCATGGGTGCCTTGGTCAGATACCATTCGCCGCCGCTTATCTTTCGAAAACGCCGATCGCTCTTGAGAAGACTGCCCATGCCGGTGGCGGACATGCAGCCCTTCCTCCGGGCGAACTCATCGCATATCTGATTGATACTGGCGGGTTCACCCCGCTGCTCCAGATAGCGATAGATGGCGTTCTTTAAACGGGCCTTAGCCATGGTCTGACCTCACCTAATAACCAGCCGTCACAAAAATATGTACTCGTCTTATATAATAATTATTCTAGTATTTGGCAACGATTTCACTAATTCCGGTTTATGGAAGTGTATGCATCCGACGCTATCGGAATGTGATACGGCCCGAAAGCAGTCTCGGCAGCGGAAGGGATTTCTGGGGCATGCCGCCCTGCTCATCCCCGAGGAGAAGGGAGAGCTCGTCCCGGCTCATCACCTTCTGGTCCCTCGTGCCCCTAATGCGTACCGTCAAGCTATCGCCGGAGGCCTCCCGGTCCCCTATCACGAGAATATAGGGGATCCATTCCTTCTCGGCAAACCTTATGCACTTTCCCACGGTCCTGCCCGTATCGTCGATGTCCACCCTGGCATGGGGGAGCTCGCGACACAGTTTCTCGCAGTGTTCCACATGGGATTCCGAAACGGGTATCAACCTCACCTGGGTGGGAGCCAACCAGTAGGGAAGCGATGCCTTCTTCCCCCGGAGCGAATCCATGTGGGCCTTCTCGAGAAGCGCATAGATGACCCGCTCTATGGCCCCGGACGGGGACATGTGCATGATTATGGGATTCTTCCTGGAACCGTCCTCGTCCGTGTAGGTGATATCGTAACGTTCACCGTTCTCCACGTCGATCTGGTCGGTGGTGAGAGCCGAAGCCTTGGAGAGCGCGTCCACGAAGTTCCACTCGTACTTCATCAGGAAATAGAAGAAACGCTCGTCCCACATCTCGACGAGAGTCGGTTTCCCCCAGGTCTTCACCATATCCACCACGAATTCGCGGTTCTCCTGGTAGAATGCCCTGGTTATCCGGATGGCAAGTTCCAGGTCGTCGGGCATACGAAGGCCGATCTTCTCCAGTATCCTCCTTGCCACATCGAAACGCACCATCATCTCCTCCTTCGCCTGGGGAATGTCCCTGCAGAAGGCGTGGCAATCCGGCATCGTGAACGCTCTCAACCTGCGAAGACCCGTGAGCTCCCCCCGCTGCTCCATCCTGAACGAATATCTGGTCATCTCGTACAGTTTCAGGGGCAGCTGTTTGTAGCTGAAGGTGGCATCGTGCATCATCAGGAACTGTCCGAAACATGCGGCGAATCGCAGGAACACCTCCTTGTCGGGTGATTGAATCTTGTACTGTCTTGCGGGAAACCGCTCCACGTATTCCTTGAGCGAAGGATGTTTGAAATCGTACATGATGGGAGACTCTATCTCCATTCCTCCGTATGCGATGATCTCACTTGTGACGAATTCCTCCAGGAGGGATTTGACGAAGCGCCCTTTCGGATAGAACCTCATATTGCCCGGGTCCGATCCGGGTTCGTAATCAGCCAGCTCCAATTTCTGCATGAGCTTCACATGGGGCGGTTCCTTCTTGGCGGCCCGCGACTTGTGTATCTCGTAGCTCGCGAACTTCTTGAAATTCTCTGCTGTCGTGAAATCGAATCCTCCAATGCCCCCTTTCGTGACCACTATTTCCTCCAGTTCTCCTTCGGGGGTCAAAGCATACCAGTGTGACCTGGCCTCTTCCTCGGCCTTGAGAGCCTGGGATAATTCTTCCTTTCCCTTCCCCTTTCCCACTCTCTTCGTTCCGTCATCCTTTTCTCCGGCCCCGACGGGGGTTATCTGACGCGACAGCTCCGAGAGCGGATGCCCCTTGCATGATATCTTGAATGACTTGTACCACCCAAAAGGCGCTCTCAGGACCTTGTAATATCCTCCCTGAAGTTCGTCGTAGAGGGCCTTCTCCACCTTCACGGCCTCGGAGGGAGGCGCGAGATTCGATGAGAGATGGGCGTAGGGATAGAGGAACAGGGTCTCGGCACCCACCCTCTCCGCCGCATCCAGTATGGCATCGATGGCCTCTTCCACGACCTCATCCATCCTTTCGGCATCTCCCGCCTCCACCGCATTGAATACGACAAGTGTTTCCTCGGCGCTCTGATGCCTCAGTGAATCATCTATCTTCTCGGCGATGTTCTTTATTGCCTTGGTGGTCTCGTACTCCATGGAGTCCGAATGTATAAGCAGCATCCTCATGGTACCACGATCCAGATCTATGCCGGTAATAGCATTTCCCGGCGATAGCCTGGTTAATAAACCATGCTTAATAATATATTGCGGTGTATATGTGACCGGAAGATAATACATGTTCGTTTAGCCTTGTGCATGAAAACGGCTAAAAAGATTATATATAATCATAATATGTTCCCTAATACAGTTCTAATATGAGGATGATTTCCAAAGATGTGGAATGGTGATTTCATGGTTGAATGTCCGGATTGCGGTTTCGATAATGAGAACGACGTGAAGTTCTGTACAGAATGTGATTCCGAACTGAATGTTGAGGAATGCCCCGAATGCGGGGCCTTGAACGAGGCGGGGGATCGCTTCTGTGAGCAATGCGGTACCGAACTGGGTGCCGTGGAAGAGCCCCCTGAGAAAGCGGCTCCGGAGGAGAGCGCACCGCCGGAAGAGCCCAAGTCCAAGAAGAAGGAGAAGGCTCAGAAGAAACCTCCCAAAAAGGAGAAGCCCAAGGAGGAGACCGTGGTCGTTGTCAATATGAATTTCGCCCAGAACGAGGCCACGAAGATCGCCACGAAGCAATTGAAAGACGACGGGGGCAAACTGTTCAAGAAGAAGATAGAAAAGATCGATGCTGCGCTCCTGAAATACCTGCCTCTCATCCAGGCATCCTTCCAGATCCAGAAGAAGAAGGGCTTCATGGGATTGGGCGGAAAGGAAACGGGCATCGAGAATCTATACTTCCACGGGCTTACCGGGAAGCTCCTGCAGGTGTCCGAGAAGCTAACCTTCAGCGACATTACCTCCGAAAAGGCAGAAAACGTCAAGGATTTTGACGGTGTCAGCACCTTCGGGACACTGGCCGCATCAATGATCCCGAAGAACACCGACAAATCCAAGGTCAGCGACGGTTACATCAAAAAGAAGTTGATGAAGCTCTTTGGCGCCAATCTCAAATCCACAAAGACCGTATACCTTCCCGTGTTCAAGTTCAAGATCACGAACACCAAGACGAAGAAGGCAAGGGTGCTATATGTGGACTCCGTGTTCGGTATACCAACCGAGAAGAACCCGTTCAAAGAGTGACCTTTTCTGGCATTCCTGACCGTGAGCGAACCATTGTTCCATGGGGGAAGATCACTCTTCCCCAATCTCTTTTCTTTGTAATCCGGAGTGTATATCTAATACTTTTTTAAGAAGCGATCGGGAAGAACGAGCCAATATCCTTATCATGGGCTCCTTTCCAAACGCTCCCCGGTCGATAATAATGTCCGGTGCGGTATCCCTTCCCTTCATGACGTATGTTGCCGCCCAATCCATAGTGCTTCCTTCCCTGCCCCTGCTGTCCTCGGGCTCCATCTCCCTGGGAGCGTGGGATACCGAGAGGCCCAGATCAGAACATCTCTTTTCTATCTCCGGCGATAGCTTGATGTTCATGGAGCTGTTCATGTCCGGATCGGATCTTCTTATCTCCAGGAGAAAACGGGCCACGTGATCCGAGACGCCGAACCAGGGCTCGTGGGCATGGACCCGGTCCTTCAGCCGCACTATCCTACCCTCGATTCCAGCGGCCTCATCCAGTGATACGGCATATGGCAGTACCGTAACGAAGTTCGATGATACCTCCGGTATCAGTTCTATTATGTTCTCCCGGACGAGCACATCCACGCAGCGCCGGACCTCCTTCAGCGTGGAAAAGCGCTCTGCCTCGTTCCGAAGGTGGATCAGGGGATCGAGCAGAAGGCCCCTGCCCATGTCGAGGGAATGGAGGATTGCCCTCCGCATGAGGGATTCCGAACGTCTCACCGCCTCTATGAGCTCCGTCCCCCGGGCGAGATGGGCCGTGATGGCTGCGGACAGCATACAGCCGGTGCCGTGAGGATCCTTTCCCATGTGGCGTGGCGATCGGAACTCCTCCACCGTATCCCCGATCAGCATATCCGTTATCCAGCCCTGCTCCTCGCACAGGCCGGTGATCAATACGGCTCCGGCACCCATGGCTCTGATCGCATTGCCGGCCGAAAGAGCCTCTGCCTTGTTTCTCACAGGCATCCCACTCAGTACCTCTGCCTCGCGGACGTTCGGGGTCAAGAGGCTTGCCCGGGGAATCAGAAGTTCCGTAAGAGCGCTCACCCCTCCCTCATCCAGCAGCGCGGTACCGCTGCTCGATCGGATCACCGGGTCGATGACCAGGAAGGAATTGAATTGTTCCAGGGTATCTGCCACGGCCCGAACGATGTTGCGGTTCACGAGCATCCCGGTCTTTACTGCATCGGAGCCGATGCCCCGGATCGCCGCATCGATCTGGGCTGCGACCATGGGCGGCTCAACGGGTAGTATCCCGGTGATCTCCTCCAGATTCTGGGCGGTTATGGCCGTTATGGCACTCGTGCCGATAACTCCCATTGCAGACATGGTCCGGATATCCGACTGGATCCCGGCACCACCGGTGGGATCGGACCCTGCGATGGTGAGCGCCCTGTACAATTCGCCGCTCATGGGATTTCCCCTACCACTACAAACGCTTTAAAATGAGCTCTGCGGCCTTCTTTCCCGACAGCAGCATGCCACCGAATATCGGTCCCATCCTGAATCCGCCGTGAACGGCATTTGCCGCCATGCCCGCGACGATGAGGTTCGGGAATATCTCCGTGGTGTTCACGACCACGGCCCTCTCGCCCTCTTCCGCGTACATGGAGCGCTCCCCCTCTATTCCGCCGGAAGGTGTGTTCAACCGGACATCGTTCTTGTTCACCAGGGTATGGACTATCTGAAGAGGATGGCCGGTCGCCTCCACGACGAAACCGGCCCGGATCGACAGGGGATCCACGTGAAGTCCCCCCGTCTCCACGGCGCTCCAGTTCACGACTATCCCCGTAACCCTTTCGCCGTCAAACATCAGGTCCTCCACCGAGACGAGGTTGAACACCTTTGCACCCGCCTTCATGGCCTGAGAACATAAGGTGGTGACGCATTCCACGGAATCGGCGGTGAAATAGTCATTCTTCCACTGCCTGTGGGAGATACCGAACTCATCCAGTATGCTCCTTCCCTCGTCCCCCACCACGATCTCGTTGAACATCATTCCTCCACCCCACATGCCCCCGCCAACGGAGAGTTTCCTTTCGAACACCGCCACCTTCACCCCGGCCTTGGCAAGGTAGTATGCGGCAGCGAGGCCGGATGGACCTGCGCCGGCGATGGCAACATCGAGCTCAAGATTGTACTCCAGTTTCTCAAGGTACCTGACGATTATCGCTCGCGATACCTCGACATCATCCAAGGAATTCACTGCTTTCATACCGGTCCTCCACACGGCGGCCATCCATTCGGGAAGCCACTCAGATAGATTCGTTCGTGAATATATTTTCTGCTATAACAAACCATCGGAAAAGGCCCGAGCCAGCATCCGCGATGGATGCAATGGACGCGATGGACGAAATGCGAACGCAAACCAGATTAAGGCAAATATTTTAGTATTAGGAATAGTTATATGGAACGGGCAACCGGGATTCTATCATTATGATACATACGGTGGTGTGATGAGATTGGAAAAGAAAGCAGATAGAGATCGCTCCCCCAGCATCGACGGAACGAAGATACTGATCGTCATATCCACCATCCTACTGGCATCCGCAGGCATATTCATGATGCTGGCACCTCTGCCGGCCGAATGGGGGACGAGGACCGTGCACCCTCCCGGTAAACCCACCAGTCCCACCCCCGGTCATGACGAGGCCGGGCTGCTGGGTCCCACCATCTCCCTCTCGTGGAATCCCAGCTCCCAGTACCGTGGCGACCATACGACCATTACGGATAACTGGTTGAAGATATCGACCCAGGGCCCGTGCAACAGCGACGGGGCCACAGCGAACATCTTCAATGGCGCTCTCGGCCCTACCAACAGCTATCAGCTCTCCGGCTCGGCACTCAAGATGGGTACGACGTATTACTGGGCGGTTAAATGCGAGGACGAGGATGGTTGGGGTCCGTACTCCAACTGGAAGTTCGCAACCAACGCAATGCCCGTCGCGTCCATAACATCCATAACACCATCCCAGGCAAGGGAAGGACAGGAGATCATGTTCGTTGGCGAAGGGGCGGACAACGTGGACAACGATGAGATAACCGCCTACAAGTGGGATTCGAACCTTGACGGGGAGCTCAGCGACAAGAAGAGCTTCAGCAGCCTGGACCTCGATTCTCCCATGACCCCTGGCGTCCATCAGATCACGTTCAAGGTAATGGATGAGAACGACCTGTGGTCGGAGGTCACCAGCCAGTGCAAGAGGAACCTGGAGATCACGGTGAACACCCCACCCAGCAAACCGGCGGGATTAGAGGTGGATGGAGACGACCTGACAGACGACGGCGAGCTAACCACCCACAAGCTCTCACCGAGCGTAAAATGGCGCCCCTCCACCGACCCCGATCCGGAGGATTCCGTCACCTATTATATCAGTATAAGTGCGCAGAGGCCCTACGAGAGGTCCATCGCCGACGACGAGGAGGCGCCCGTCCCGGAATACAACATTCCTGGGGTACTGTCCTACGGCACTCTCGACACCTTTACCAACGTCATGTCCAAGACCTATTATATCGAGCTCTACGCATCGGACGGTTACAAGAACTCGGAGGTCGTCACCTCAGAGTTCAAGGTGGTGAACCATCCTCCGGACGCCCCCTATATCGAGATCGAGCCGGCAGAGCCCACAAGCAGCGATCACATCCAGTGCAAGATCGCCGAGGACATGCCATCCAAGGATACCGATGCAGACCGGATAACCTACACCTACAACTGGTACAAGGGAGACAAGCATCAGAGCAAGCTCTCGGGCAAGGGTCCCGAATTCGCGCTTATACAGAACAAGGTGACGACGCATTTCGAGAAGTGGAGGGTGGAGGTTGTCCCGAACGACGGATATGTCAACGGCGAGTTGGAAGAGCTTGAATTCGTGATAGGAAATGTTCCGCCGGTGGCAAAGATAAAGAACCCCCTCAAGATAAATGCACCTCAGTACACGGAGGATGCCTACTATACCATGGAAGAGATAACGTTCGATGCCTCCGAGAGCAGCGATCACGACGGGGACAACATAGTGGACTACAAGTGGACGACGAACCGCTCGGATATCATAATTGGCAAGGGCAAGACCCTCAAGAAGAACCTGGAGGAGCCAGGGGAGCATCTGATAACGCTGCAGGTCACAGATCAGCACGGGGGCATGAGCAACGACACAATTGTCATATCCGTGGAGGAGCCTCCCAAACCCGTACTGGTACCCGAGTTCATAGTGACCGACAAAGGGCCGTTCAAGGTGGGAGATCGGGTAGACATAACCATCAAGGTGAAGAACGAGGGAACGGACAAGGTGCTTGACCTATACATCACCGTCACCGACGACGAGGGAAGACCCATTCCGGGAATAAAGCAGAAGAGGGACATATCCATCGTTCAGAACACATCTTCCACCATGAATATAGAAGATTTCAAGATCGAGAGCGAGAACGTCATTCTCAAGGTGGAGCTCTCCGGTAACAACAGCTTTGGAATGAGACTCTCGGAGGAACGGGGTGAACTCAATTATTCCAAGAACTCTTGGAGACCTCACGTGCTGGCGAACAGCGGGGACGCCGGCGAGGAAAAGGGTAGCTGGATCGAGGAGAACTGGTGGTTGGGTTTGATATTGGGCGCACTCGTCGTGATAACCATCATTATCATCGGTGCCTACCTCTTCATGAGATCCCGTGGGGAGGAAGATGATGAAGAGGAATTCGCGACCCCGGTGAAGGCAGGGGCGTCCGAAAGCCCGGCCCCGGCGGGTTACAGCGTCGGGCAGCAGTCGCCTCCTCCGGGAATGCCTCCGGGAATGCCGCCTGGAATGCCGCCCTTTCCGGGCTTTGGCCCCATGGGGATCGGGACTCAGATGTATCTGCCGCCGGCCATGGGTGATGCGGGTTTCCCCGGGTTTCCGCAGGCTAGGTTCATGCCCTCGGGCAGGTTGGCTCTGCCGGCAGCTCCCGGCGGGGGGGAAGGGGGGGGGATGGGTGAGTACCCGCCTCCGCCAAATATGATACCGCCGCCCATGGCCGGAATGGTGGGAATTCCCGGATTCCAGGGCGGCCCGCCGCCGATGCAGCAGCCGATGCCCTATCCGGGGGCGTTCCCCGGAGCCCCCTTCGCAATGCCGCCAGTGCCTCAGCCCCAGGGTTTTGCCGGACCCGGAAGGCAGGACCTCTCCGAGATATTCTCCGACGAGCGGCTCCTGGACGAGAGCGAGAGGGCAACGGACAAGGCAGAATCCGGTCCCACATGCAACAGCTGCGGAAGCTCCGTGGAAGAGGGCTGGCTCATGTGCCCCCAGTGCAAGAAAAGGCTGAGATAATACTGTTGAGCGGACGGGGGACCGTCCCGGTATTTTTTTTCGTTATAATTCACATTGCATTCATGTGGAGGTAAAGAGTATGATCGGTCAAAGATTGCGTAGAACGGTAAGCTGCTTGTCAATTGCATTGCTGGTCCTAGGCGGACTGTCGGGCCTTTTGCTAGTATTCGAGGAAGCGAGTGCCTACACGGTACGCGGTACCATAGTCATCGAGGGAGATATGGATTTTACAGTGGGAAACGGCGTTTCCGGCGGGAGCGGCACCGAGATAGATCCCTACATCATAGACGGTTGGGAAATCGACGGAGGGGGAGAGGGGCGCTGTATATACGTGGGGAACACCACCAAGCATTTCATCATAAGAAACTGCAATCTCACCAATGCCAGCGGTAACGCGAACCAGTATTACCGGAATGCCGGGATCAGCCTGTACAATGCAACAAATGTTACGATCGAGAACTGTATCTTCAGCGGTAACGGACATGGAATATATATTGATACGTCGAGCGGTTTCACCGTTATCGGGAACGTGTTCGAGAATTGCGATTACGGGATCTACCTATATACAAATGAGGAAGGCCTGGACAGAGACTACACGATGCTGGACATGGTTATCAGGGACAACGAGTTCGAGATGTCATCGAACAATGATGCGGTATACTTCTATATAGAGCTGGACTACAACGGCAACGGCCAACACGACGCCAACATTGGAAACATCGACATATCAGACAACGATATCTTCATGAACGGCACCTCTGCCGATGGGATACATATACAGGATATCGGCGTGTTTGAACTGGTTGACGGTAGCATCAACATGGGTGATGTTACAATATCCGGAAACCGGATTTTCGGTGGCAGCCGTGGCATCTATTTTGACGGCTATTTCTATTACTACACCAATGTTACCCTGGATGTGGGGAACGTGACCGTAAACGGGAATGTCCTTCTCGGTCAATCAACCTGTTGTATATACATGAACTATTACGATGTCGAAGACATGTACGGGACCACCAAGGCCACATTGGGGAATCTCATCATAAACGATAATAGGATGATCTCCGATCAGAACACTGTAAATGGCATCTATATGGACGATTACGCGTACTGGGAGTATCTGTCTGACGAGGCCCGTATCACCGTTGGCGATCTGATCGTTGAAGAAAATGTGATAGACGTCGATGGATACGGCATCTACGTATATTATTCCTATGCCGGCTTCGATATGGAGGATAACACCGGAGTAACTATGGGAAACGTATCAATAAGGAACAACACGATGTTCAATTCATCCTACGGGATCTATTTTGAATATGAATATGTCGCCGGTGCCATGTCCGGCAACGCCATGGCACGTTTTGGTGTCACAACCATCTCGGGAAATCTTATCAATTCCACATCCGATGCGATCTATTTCTATTACTATCATATCTCATACGATATGGATGACAACGCAAGCGCCAGTCTGGGAAAGATAATCATTTCGGACAATCAACTCAATTCTAACAGCAGGGGGATTTATTTCGACAGAACCGATTATAGCGGTTATGATATGTTCAAGTCCTCTTCATTTCATCTAGGGGGGATCCTTATAACCCGCAACCAGATCAACTCGAGAAGTTCCACCCTTTATTTCGATCACGATTATCTCGGTTACAATTTGAAAAACAAAGCCTCCATGACCACTGGCGAAATTACCATACTGGACAACCGGCTCACTTCCGGTATCTCCGAGACAACTTACTTCTACCTCGATGACAGTGCGAACAATCTCTTCAACCGCAGTTCCGTGATCATGGGAAACATTACCCTTGCCAACAATACCATAACCAGCATCTCAGACTGTGGGCTCTACGTTGAATACAGCTGCGGCGGCGTGGGCTCCAACATGGAAGGGGATTCATACGCAAGATTGCCGAAATATTTCATAGCGGGCAATACATTCAATGTGGATCGGGAAGGAGTGTACTTCGACCAGTATTACATGGGTGTTGACAATCACGACAGGGCCGCTGTGGACATCGGAGCGATCCTGATTGACAACAACACCTTCGTGAATGGCACTGGCGGGGTGGACATCACGATAGAAGAGATCCACGAGGGCTACAACTCAACCACTGTCACTGTGGATGGCATTATAATATCCAACAACGATTTCCGCAATCTCACAAATGACGCCATAAACCTGTTCTTCGACGATTTCGGTTACGGTTTCAATGCCAATGAGGTATTGAGCCTGGGTGACATCCGGATCGAAGAGAATCTGATCGAAGGATGCGACGACGGAATATATGTAGATTATCGCGGACTGTTCTCCGAATCCTACGCCAACGTTACAATTGGAGATCTGTGCATTTTCGAGAACGAGATCAGGGAATGTAGCAATAACGGGATATATGTGTACTACTACCTCGACGCTGACGACTACTCGAACCTGAGTGTCGGGACTGCCTGCATCTCGGGCAACTCGATATCAAACATCAGCAACGATGGCATATACCTGTACAATCGGATCGAGCATGAGGCATTCGCCACAGCGGAAATAGAAGGCCCCAACATCAACAACAATACGATCTCGAACTGCTCGGGCGTATCATCATACGGTGTATATATGGCGTATGTCCAGAACGCACTCATTTCCGACAATATAGTAATGGATTGCTACAATGGAATCGGACTCAGGGAGGCTCATAACACCAGTGTGCTCAGGAACATCGCACGATCGAACCAGAACATAGGTCTGAACATCCATTCCAGCAACGACAACACCGTCAGCCTTTCCAGCTTTACCCACAATCGGGATGGCATACATGTGAATCCGTCGGCCAATGTGGATATCCATACCTGCAGCATACACAATAACACTGAATTCGGTGTCAATGCCACGAACAATGGCGGGTATGAGGTTCATGTGAGCGAGAACTGGTGGGGGAGCGACACCGGCCCCTTCCACCCGATAAACAATTCTGGGGGTAATGGCGACAACGTAACGGGCTATACGGAGGTGGGAACCTGGCTCACGGCACCGATCCTCATCATAACATCTCAAGATAAAACGGAGACACTTGAGGATGAGCATTTCAGTGTCGAATACGAGGCGTTGGACGTGGACGGCAATCCGGTAAATTGGTCCCTGAACACCATTTCATCGTGGCTCTCCATGGATCCCGTAACGGGCGTGCTCTCGGGTACGCCCGGAAATGACGATGTCGGCAGCCACACGGTCAACATCTCCGTGACGGACGCTTTCGGTGGCGAGGATTGGACCTATTTCATCCTCTCTGTGGAGAACGTCAATGACGCTCCGAACATAACGACAGCGGACGTTTCCGCCGTGCTGGAGGATGTGCCCTATTCCGTGGATTACAATGCAACCGATATCGACCCCACGGGAGACATTCTCACGTGGTCCCTGAACACAACCGCTGCTTGGCTGTCCCTGAATTCATCATCGGGTCTGCTTTCCGGTGTGCCAACGAACGAGGAATTGGGCGCCTATGGGCTCAATGTATCGGTTTCCGACGGGAACGGCGGCGTCGATTGGCATAACTTCACCGTCGTCGTCACCAATGTGAACGACGCCCCGATCATATCGGGCTCGGACGTATCGAACGCCACGGAGGACGAGCTATACAGCGTCCACTACGAAGCGGCGGACGTGGATCCCACCAACGACACCCTGAGCTGGGACCTGCATACGAATGCCCCATGGCTTTCCATTAATGGCACTTCAGGGGGTCTTTCAGGTGTCCCTGCAAATGCCGATGTAGGCGATTCGTGGGTGAACGTGAGCTGTAGTGACGACCACAACGGAACGGATTGGACGAATTTCACCCTCACCGTGACCAACGTGAACGATGCTCCGATAATCATCACAACGGATAACGTCAGCGCCACGCAGTACCGGCTCTACAGCGTTGATTATATGGCCACCGATATCGATCCCACCAACGACACGCTAAGCTGGAACCTGGAAACGAATGCCAGCTGGCTGTACATGAACAGCAGCACTGGAGTTCTTTCGGGCACTCCGACCAATATGGGGACATATCCGGTCAAGGTGACGGTTGGGGACGGCAACGGGGGGACCGACAGTCATGACTTCATGTTGAAGGTCGTGAAAGGCAACAGCCCACCCATCATCACCACAGCGGCCCTTCCAAAGGCCACCGAGGGTGAGCCGTATAGTTTTCAAATTGAATTCTCCGACCTGGAGGAAGATACCGTAACCTGGGAAATGACAACGAACGCGGATTGGTTGTCTATAGATCTGAACACCGGTTTACTTGCGGGCACGCCGCCGATGGGCTCAAAGGGAGAATACTGGGTGAACATCAGCACAACCGATGGCCATGGAAATACCGCATATAACAACTTCACTCTCTCCGTTATCGAAGGGGGATCGGGCGATATTACCTCCATTGGCGAGATCGTCGTGAGGGAGGGAGAGATAAGGGTCCTGACATACGTGGATACATCCTCCGGGACATTCCTGGAGGTGAAGACGTCGGGGAGCGGTACCCTAATCGCCGCCAAGATCGAGGAGGGCTCCGATATGGTCGCCGAGGATCTGAACGGATACGGACGGATAAGTTTCTACCTGCAGCTCACCTTCACCGGGGACATGAACTGGACCAACATAACCATCTCATTCGCCGATATCGATTTGAACGAATCCCTGGATTATCATGAGGCCAAGATATTCTACTTCGATGGCAGCCTATGGATGGAAGCGGAGAACACGGGGGTGGATTTCGAGAAGAGAGTGGTGTGGGCAAACGTGACCCACTTCACCATTTTTGCCGGATTTGCACCTGTTAAAAAGGGGACCGATGTGGATGGTGAAGAGGGAGGAGAGGAAGCCTGGTACAAGAGCCAGGGGGCGATCATCACTGCCGTGGTAATATTGATGGTCATAGTATTGCTCGGTGTATTCCTCTATATCAGAACCCGGAAGGGAGAGGAGAAGGAGACCGAAGATGGGATTTCCGAGAAGATAGGTGACGATGAGGGTTATGAGAATGAAGATGAAGAGGAGATTGCAGAGGTAATGATCGAGGGGCAAATCCCTGAAGAGGATATCGAAGAGGGGATGGATACCGACAAAATTGAAGGGGAGACGGAGGAGGAGGTGGAGGAGGAGAAGGAGGAGAAGGAGGAGAAAACACCGGAACCGGGGGAAGATGTTCCCGAAGTAGGGGAGAAGGGGGAGTCCGAGCCGGGCCAACCGGAGATGGCGGGGGCCGATGAACAGGCTCTGGTGAAGGGAGATGAGGCTGAGACCGATGAGGCTGTGGAGGAAGTCGACGAAGAGGCCGTCCATGAGGATAGTGATGTTTCCGGAATAGATGTCGGCGGGGAAGATGCAGGCTCATATCTGGATGAGGATGATGCCGCACATGTGGACGAGGAAATGGATGCTGTCGTGGAAGAGGATGAGGGAAGGGATACTGCCTTTTTAGTCGAGACTGATGCCGAATTGGATGAAGAGCTGTCGGGAGCGGCGGATGAACTGGATGAAATGGACGAGGTTGACGCTCACGAAGATGAAGACTTGAAACCTCTTGAACCGGAACTGGAGCCGGTTGAGATCGATGAGATGTAGAAACTTGACGAGCTGAAGATTGTTTGAGGCTGGAATAAAAAGAATCGAATAGGCGGGGTCCAGACTACGCCGATATTAATTCCCTGAATCTACCATCCGGATCAAACACCCTTTGAACGATCGCCTGTCATTACCCCGTCAGCTTCAGTATTCCCCGCCCCGGAGGTTGATGGATCATCAACGGATCCTTTGCCATCTCCCACATTGGATACCTGATGGTCTTCTCCGGCTCCGTCCCCATCCTCGGTTGCGGATGCTGACGGCCCTTTCCTTCGCGCAAAAACTGTCAGAATCACAATGTAGATCATCAACAATGAAAAAATCACCGTGAAAAGGTAACTCCCGGATATTCCGGAATCACTCTCGGTCTCTTCATCGGAAGGTTGTTCGTCCGGGTCATCATTCTCGGTCCCGTTTTCTACGGGATCATCGACAGTTGTCGCATTTGTCACGAACAATACGGCCTGCGGTGTGACCTGATGATTTCCACCCCTGTCCCTGGCGATGAAATGATACGTGTGTGCTCCCGTATCGAGTGTCATCCCGTACACGAATTCCGCCCCATCCGCGGGATTTCCAGATTCCATGATGCATTCGTATTCGGTTCCATCGATGATTACCATCACAGTGGGATTGGCCTGACCCGAACCCTTGAACATCACACAGAACTCGAACTTCGTGGATGTGTTACCTGTCGGAGGTGTGCATCTAGCATCGTATAGATATGAAATTCTATCGAGGGTGGTCACGTTGACGATTATCAGGATCGTCTCCTCGAACTCACCGTCCGTCAGTGTGAAGTTGACTTGCTCGCAATGCACTCCGGCGGGGTATTCGTAACGGAACCAATGTCCATCGATTCGTCCGAAATCAGAATCGGAGGAGATCTCAAGGTCCTCAATCGACGTATCAAAATCATCCACGAAAGGCCGTAAATAGAATTCACCCGGAAGCTGCTGTAGCGCAGAGATGTAGAATGTATCTTTCCACATTGGTGGGTCGTTTACGGAAGTGACATGAACATGGAGGTTCGTACTGTTATAGAATTCACCATCGAAGACCTTAACCTCCAATTCATCCGATAGAATGCCGTCGGGATAGGTCAGATTGATAGTCAGACCTTCAATGGTCGCGTACTTTGATCTCACCATTATGGAGAGGTCCCCGAGCGGTGTGTCCCGATCCGAGATATGTGGTGTGACGTTCAGGGAAAAGGGAATGTCCTCAGTTAGATTCAGTGGAGAGATCGGAAATATGTCGGGCGGATCGTTCACTCCGGTGACATTGACCACAACGAGTGCATGGATGCCGGAAGTACCATCGCTTACCGTAAGATTGACCACGTCCGTGAATACGCCATCGGGATATGTGAAGATAACATCGAGGCCCTGAATGGTGGTGAAATTGGAATCATCCTGTATGGATATTCTGCTCAATGGAGTATCTACATCCGTTATGTAGGGCCCCATGTCGTGAGTATAGGGGATATCCTCAAGGAGAGACAGGCTCGGGACTGGTTGAACGACGGGTGGATCGTCCACCGGTTCCACGTCGATAGTAATTCTCTTCGTTGCAAGAAACATCCCGTCGAAGATACTTAGATTGAATGAATCGGAACGGATCCCTTCGGGGTAACAGAAGCTCAGCTCGTCGCTCTCTATGGTGACATATTCGGAATCCTCCTCGAAGGATAATTTCTCGAATTCCGTGTCGGGATCGAGCACTATGGTTGCCAGGTCGAGGGTGTGCAAAATGTCCTCTCGAGCCTGTAGCGACGTATTGGAATCTACCGTCGGCGGATAATATCTGCGGGTCTTGAATACCTTGTCCTTGTCATCCGGTCCCTGATATTGATAATCCCATACCTTTTCACCTTCGGGCGTGACCTCGAACAGATATCCATCCGGCCCGGAGCAGATCAGGGTATTTCCGTCGGGGAGACGCTGGGCGCCGGACGTATGAAATGAATAGAAATCCGTCTTGTTCTCTGCGGTATATATCCAGAACTGCTCCTCCGGATCATATGCTGATCCCGGGGTGAACGAATAATTACCATTCCCGTCCACAGGCGGTATTATCTCTTCCACAGATGAATAATCCCCCTCGGGTCGTTTCACGAGCTTGTGATACCCGTTGTTGAATATTAGTATGTTACCGGCACCAGGGCAATTTTCTGGGATCCACTGTGAATCATGCGGTCCGAACAATTTCTGGTCCGATTCATTTCCCGCCCGGTAGGTCCGTGGATTACCCCACCGATACAGAACATCGCCTCCCCTGCCGTATCGCCCCCCCGTGTGCCCTGAGGCCTCCTCGATACTCGTGCCATGGTCTATTATCCACAGTTCGCCGAACACGCGAGACGTTATCATTATCTGATCGAACCTTTCGTTGTAGTCAACGGTATTCGTATGAAGCCAATCCCCCTTGTATGATACGGGAGGGAAGTTCGCGTCTATCAATTCCGGGTGAGCGGAAACATCTCCGTAATTGGGTTTATAGGGATCGTCATCCTGGATGATGTGGTCCCAGGAATTCCAATGCCAGACGATATCCCCACCGTTAGTTCCATTCTGTTTTATTTCAAGGATATGGTCGACCTCGTATGTTTCGTTGTAGATATAACTTGCATTCCTGCCGGATGCGATCACATCCTGGGAAGACATGTACTCCCTGCATATCATGAGAACGTTCCCGTTGGGCATGGGAGCGATGTCATGATGCTGCCAGTATTCGGTAAGCCGGTATTCCCATATGATATCCCCATTCCAGGCGATCTTCTGAAAACCTCCTATGGACTTCTCGAAATGCGTGGTTCGCAGGAGTGTGCCGTCCTCCAGCAGATATGCGGATACTCGGGGTTTGTAATCATTAATCCAAGTATGGACTATTTCTCCGTTATCGTTCAACAGATGTGTGTCCCTTGATTGTGAGGGAAAAAGTAGCGTATACCCCCTTGACGGTACGTCGTCATCGCTGACGTTGAATCCTTCGACCTCCCCGTCGAGGACCACCCTGCCCGGGTACTCGCTCTGAATATTTTCCCGGTAGATCAATGAAAAGAACAACAATAGGGAGAGACATATTATCAGAACTGTGCTCCATCTCATTTGAGGGAGGGTCGGTTTCATATGGAGGTCTATTGAATGAATTCATAATAAACATTTTGTACCTATCGCCTGTAGCCGATAGGATCGAGGTGGGTATATTCGCAATAGAACGTGGTAAATAGGCTATGATCATCCGGATATTGAGGAAAAAAAGTAGCGGGAATTGCTAATGTAAGTACAATAATTAAAATATCATTAAGCCGATTTGCTCAAAATTATTTATAAAAAGGATGTGATCAAGAATGTCTAAAAAAGGAATTTTAATTTTCATGGTCTTTGTATTAATGGTTTCGGGATTTGCGAGTACCGTAAGAGCTGAAGCAGACTATGGAGAATCTTATAATGATCCAATTGGGGATGTGGTTGATTATTCCAATAATGAACCGGTGGATGATCCCGATGTGGATATCATAGGGATGAGCTCGGCCGAATCCGGAGAGAATATTGAAATCACAGTAAGAGTTGCCGGTGTCCCGGACAATGAGGCCCACGGCATTATGGTAAATTGCATGGCAGATGGTGTTGCATACCGCTGGAGTTACACAAAGGCAACGGCTGCCGGTGGAAAAACCGATGATATTATGAGTATGAATTGGATCGATTTCACAATTGAAGGTAACAACCTTACCTTCATCATCCCTAAAACACAGATGTCTGCAGAACATGAATTTGTGCTTATCAATGGGACTGCGGATTTCAATGAGCATACACCCGAAGGGATGACATGGTATGGCGACCTTATCGAAGGGGGCACTTCAATCTACACTCCTGAGGCGGG
>CAYRFL010000059.1:21021-25456 GCA_964423515.1 uncultured archaeon | reverse complement strand
CCCCCCCCGGCGGCCGGCGCGGCCCGCCGGGCGGCCGGGGCGGGCACGCCCCGCCCCGCCCCCCCCACTCGCGGGGGGACGATCCTCTGTGACGGTGGCGAGGGTGGCACCACCGGGCCCGTTTATTACAGCACCGGAGGAGGAGGAGGGGGAGGTTCCGGAGGCGGGATACTCGTGAGTGGCAAGAACATCGAGTTCGGGGAGGATGCGCTGTTATCGGTGAAGGGGGGCAGTGGAGGCGGCACCGGCGATGCGTCGAGATACGGATCCGGTGGAGGCGGAGGCGGGGGAGCAGGTGGACGAATAAAGATATTCCGCGAGAATCCCCTCATCGGAAGGAGCAACCTTACCCTGGTCACAACGGGGGGTTCGGGTGGACAGGCATATCCCGAGAGCGGCTTCTACGCGGGAATATCCGGAGATGACGGTGAGATCGGAAATCACTCCTTCAACCAGAATTCGTTCGCTTCCATGCTGGAATACCGATCACCGGGGATCTACGTTACGGATCCCTTCGACACAGGAACCCATAAGCCCCATTTCGATCAAATATCCATGATCAATGAAATACCTCAGGATACTTCCGTGGACCTATATGTACAGACAGCGTCCTCGTCCCTGGACGATCCGGGATCCCCCGGAGAATGGAGCGAATGGAGCGGCCCCTACGGAGGTCCGGAGGATGAGATAACCTCACCACAGAGGAGATGGTTCCGCGTCAAGGCAGTGCTCCAATCCGAGGGGATGCCGCCCCACGATACCCCGTTCCTGGATAAACTGGAGATCGCTTACCACACCGATGAGAACCCCGATGGATTGAGCCTTGATATCATTCCTTCGAGCATAAACCCGGCAAAGGCCGATCACGCGCATATCCTTGTGGATTTCACTGATCCGGATGACGAGGCGGTGGAAGTTTTTTCAGGCAGCTGTACGCTCAAGGAGAACTCCACGAAGGAGGAATGGACCCTTCTGAACGGGACGTTCTCATCGGATGACAATACCCGGATATCGAGACTCTCCGACGGTACATATCGGATAAATATTACGGTCATGCCCCCGGAATATGACCGCGACGGCAACTGGGATGTATCATTCGCACTATTCGACGGGGTCACCGAGCGCCAGTCGATCGGATACGGGCAGGTTCAGAAACGGCTTTTCATCGACACGAACCATGAGCCGGTATTATACGATGACTCGGTATCGGTCTCGAACAGCCGCCTTCCCATCGGAGGTGAATACAGTACCTTCATCACCTTCGAGCTGGAGGACGAGGACCCGTATCCTCTGGACGATTTTCTGTTCACCATCAAGATACGATCGGATGCCGAGGAGTTCTCCCTGATCTCCGAGAAGACCATTTCCCAGGAGGACGGGCTCGAGTTAGTGGAGATGCGCGGCGTCCATAAGATCCGATACGAATTCGATCCCGCAGGCGAGGTTCCGGAGGGTCTGTATCAACTCTATATCGAGGTCCGCGATGACAGGGGCGTTTCCACTGTTCTCGATTACGGAACGGAGGATATGGAACTCGATCTTCGGGCCAACCTCCCTCCCGACGCTCCTGGATGGATACTTCCCAGGGAAACGGGGGAGCAGATGCCGCGGATAGTATGGGAGACGGCTCGAGATCCCGACGGCGACCAGCTCACGTATGCGATCCGGATAGGAACGGCTCGAGATGGCGACGACGTGCTCAGGAGGACCTCCACGGGCCCGAACAATTTCTACGACATCACCGTTCCGCTGCCGTTCGGGGATTACTTCGTCCAGGTGTGGTCCCATGATTCCCTCTTCTATTCTCCCGCGTTCCAGGCAGGTCTGAAGATAGAGGAGGACCTGAACATACCTCCGAGACCCCCCACCTCCATCATGCCGAACTTCACAAAGGAGATTAATCCGCTCATAAAATGGAGCGGAGCATATGACATGGACGGTGACAACCTGACCTATTCCATCCAGATAGGGGAGAGCAGCGGCGGGGCGGAGGTGCTGGCGAAGGTCTCCACCGGAAGCAGCGCGAATTACAGGGTCCAGGACCCCCTTCTTCGGGACAAGGATTACTACGTCCAGGTATGGGCGTACGACGGGCGTGTGGAATCGCCGCCTCTCGAGGAAGTGATAACGGTTCTCACCAAGGGCAATCACAGGCCTGATCCGCCCGCGGCCATATATCCCGATGTGACGGGAGAGAAGAGACCCACCATCTCCTGGAAGGAGGGGGTGGATTCGGACGATGACGAACTGACATACTCGATCCAGATAGGTACAACGCTCGGAGGGGGGGATATCCTCACCTGGACCCCCACCGGTACTGAGACGAGCTATACGATGATAACCGACATGGATTACGGAACGTACTTCGTCCAGGTGAAATGCCATGACGGAACGCTCGATTCGCCCATCGCGGAGGAGACGCTGAACATCTGGGCCGTTGGGAACATTCCTCCGACGCCCCCCTCAATGATAGAACCTCTTTTCACCGTGAAACGCTATCCCGATATCTCCTGGATGGGAGCCGACGACGAGAATGAGGCCGACCGCGACCTGCTGGTCTATTTCGTCCAGATCGGAGCACATCCAGACGGCAATGAGATGCTATCCTGGCAGTTAACCTCCGACCCTTTCTACAACGTCACCACGTTCCTCCCGGACGGTATCTATTACGTCCAGGTGAAGACGTTCGACCTGAAGATAAATTCCAGCGTTTACCAGCAGAAACTATACGTGGGAACGTTCAAACCGAGCATAAGCGTAACTCCGTCCGAACTCGAGGTCGAGCGGGGCGGTATCTACGAGTTCAGGGTCAACATCACGAACCTAGGAACCATCCCCGACAGGATGAGGCTGGTTCTACCGGTCATGGAAGGTATCGATATCGCATTCAGGAACGGCAGCATGGACCGGGATAACATCAACATTGCACCCGGGGAACATGTTGAATACGTACTCGCCCTGACCGTCATGAACTCATTTACATCGGGGGAGACGGCTCTTAACTTCACCCTCACATCCCTTTCGGGCATGTCCGCCGGGGATACCCTCGGTCTTGCCGAGAAGGAGGAGGTGAAGGGTTCCATCATAAGCAGGATGTCCGGAGAGGTCTGGTTCTGGCCGCTGGTATTGGCGGTGGTCCTGCTCCTAGTGGTCATTGCTGTGATGATCGTACGAAAGAGAGGGCGGTACGAATCCGTTGACCACGACTTCACCGAGAGCCTGAGCGTCAAGAAGGACCCGACGCCCATCAAGAAGAAGAAGTCCGGTGGCGTCACCCGCATATCCGATACTCCCATCATGGACCCCCGGGCAAAGAGGATCGCAATGGCAATATACGGCGCCGAACAGGCCCAGCTCGCACCAAGGAAGAAGAAGGATCTGCCCGCGCTCCCAGAATCCACCAGGCATCTTCCGAAGATAATGGTCCCCGACATAGCAGTGGGCTCCAGCGTGTCCAAGCGGGTGATGGAGATGAAGGCACTACCGGTAGCGTCGGTGGTATCCGACATCGATTCCAGGGCTCCCATCTCGCAGGGTACGTTGGTCAACGAGGGTACGGGTGTCGGAGAGGGAACGGTAGATCAGCCCCCGGTAACGATGAACCCGGAGGAGATGGCGGAGCTCACCGGAACGATCCTGACCTTGCAGGGCAAGCTGTTGGAGTACAGGCAAAGGGGGACCGACGTCCGGATAGCGGAGGAGAAGCTCCTAGAGGCCAACAGGCTCTTCGGCCAGAAGAACGCTGCCCCCCTTCGGCAATGTCTCACAGAGATAAAGGGGCTCATGGATGACATGGATGTGGGATCCGCGGACGCTCCCGCCCGAAAATTGGATTTCGAGGTAAAGATGCCCGGTCCGGTCTCCTCCGGTCCGGCTACCGGAGCACCACCCCGTAAACCCGCCGAGCAGCCCGGGCCGCCGGTCGTCGAGCATCCGAAACCCCCTGCCGCCGGGCAACCCGGCCCGCCGACGGCCGAACCCCCTGCCCCTCCCGGCCCGCCTGAAGACCTGCCTCCTCCCGGTGAGAACAAGGACGTGTTCGCCGACCTCCAGAAAGCTCTGGATGGGATGAAATAGCCTAGGCTGCGGGAAGGGATGGCACACAAACGAAGTATGCCCTGAACCAACAACGGTTAAATAATTCGAACTGCATTGGGCGGAGGATGTCCCTGTCCGGTCAGCTCGCCTTTGCAATATCATCCTCCAGTGCCCTGATCCCGGCGGCAGTTCTCATATACTTTCTGCTCAAACGCGTATATCACCTGCTGGACGATAGAAGGCTCTACTTCATGCTGGGAATGGCCCTTATCGCAGGGGTCCTGGTGGCCATATTCCAGACCGCGCTCGGCCGGGAGGTCCAAAATGGCGATATCATCGTCCTTGTGGGCATCGCTTTTGTGTTCTCCCTCTTTGAGAATCTCCTCAAGGTGATACT
>CAYRFL010000059.1:0-20921 GCA_964423515.1 uncultured archaeon | reverse complement strand
CCTTTCCCTTTCTCGAGACGACCACTATGATCACGATGAGCACTATCACGGCGGCACCGATCCCAAGGCCGATCCAGAGCAGCGGAAGTTCGCTGGACGATGATCCGTGGTCCTCTGGCGCCTCCCCCTCCGCATAGATCCGAACGATCTGGCTGCATTCCTTGCTGACGAGCCCGCTCTCGTCCCGTACCTGCAGTGTGACGGTGTATTCCCCCGCCTTATCGTAGCTGAGGGACATTACGATGTTGTCCTTCGTAAGCCATTCGCCGTTAAGACCGTGTTCCACGCCGAAATCCCATCTGAAACCCGTTATCGGATCCCCATCCGGATCCGCGGGGGATGCCGTGAACTCCACCTTCTGCCCGACCTCGGGCTTTGCCGGTTTGAACCCGATAGAACAGGTGGGTGGATTGTTGTCCACCACCTTTATGGTGTAGCTCTCCTCCGTAACCTCCCCGTCATCATCCCTGATCTTGACGGTCAGCGTGTAGGTTCCCTTGCCAGAATAGCTGTGTTGGAAGGTCTTGCCCGAGCCCCAATCGCCAGCAGTTCCTTCGCCGGGATCGAAATAGTAGCTCTTCACCGTGCCGTCCATGTCGCTGGAGCCCGACGCATCTATCGTAATTCCCTCCTTGAGGGATATGGTATTCTCGCCGCTGGCATCCAGGGAGGGCTTGAGCGACAGGACGGGTGCGCGGTTGGTGACGTTGATCTCGACCGTTCCCGAGGAGCTGCCCCCCTCGTTGTCGGTGAGGATCAGCTTCACAACGAATACGCCGTCGTCCTCGTACCGGTGCACGCTCACCTTACCGGTCCCACTCTCTCCGTCCCCGAAGTCCCACTCGTACCCTTCGATGCTGCCCTGCGGGTCCAGGTCCCGGGATCCGGATGCGTCGAAGGTGACGTCGGTGTAGGTCGGGACCGTCTTCCGGCTTGCGGTGAAGTCGATGACCGGAAGCTTGTTGGCCACGCTCAGTTCGAAGGTCTCCACCGAGATCCCTCCGTCGTCATCCGTTACGGTCAGACTCACGGTGTACGTATCTCTCGATCCGTAGGCATAGGTCGTCTTCTCTTCGTAGGAATCGGCATCGTCATCCCCGAACTCCCAGTGGACCGTGGTCACGGTTCCGTCCATGTCGGCGCATTCCGAGGCGTCGAATGTGACCTCGTCGCCGGCCCCTATGTTCGCCCCCACATCCTTTCCGGAATATCCCACCGTGTAGATGATCTCTGGCAGGCGGTTCTTGACCTCTATCTCAAAGAAGGCGGTATCGGTGACCGAATCGGAGTCAGTTACGGTGAGAGAGACGTTGTAGATGCCGTCATCGGTATAGTTATGGGTCATGGTAGGGGAAGACCCGCTGGCGCCGTCGCCGAAATCCCATTTGAAATCCGACAAGGCCCCTTCATTATCCGCAGAGGCCCTGGCGTCGAAGTAAACGTCCTCGTATGTCCAAACGCTGGTCCTGTTGGGAGTGAAGGCCGCTTCCGGTCTCGAATTGATATAGTACGTGCCGAGCTCCACAACATTGTTCTCCTCGTCCGCTTCCCGTATCAGGTCGTCGCAATCCACGACCACGGTGATGGAATGATTGCCCTTTATGGGATCGGCCCATATGGTGCTGAACGTTCGATAGAAACCGGGCCCGTGGTCCATTCCGTATATGGTGCTGGTACCGATGGTTACCTCGTCGCCTGTCCCGTAATCCATGTAGAAACCGACGTTCACGTTCATGCCGATGAACGTGTCCACAAGATTGTACACCTTGGCGCTTATCCTGACGGGTTCACCGGCCATTATCTCTGTTTCCGAGAGGGTAATGCCCGATTCATCCAGGGAGAGATCCCCCGACCTGAGCCTCACCGTCTTCGGCACGATGGAGCCCTCGGGGGTCTTCACCAGGAGGCCGTGGGAACCCTCGTCGTGAATGGCAGGTTCCACCGTGGCTGCCATGACGGTATTGTCGTCCGCCTCCGGAAGGCTCACGTTGGCCAGGAACTCCCCGTCGACGTCCTGGGTGGTGAATACCTCCCCCGAGACATCCGCGTCGAAGCGTATCTGGGAACTCTCGAAATCGCACAGGACGGGGATCTTGCCGCCTGGATGGGCCATCCCGAGCCCCCGGGGGCCGACGCTCACCACATCTGTTGAGACCGGCCAGACGTCGTATTCCATGAGGTCGTTATTGGACTCCTGCACCACCATTCCGGCGAAGTTCATGTTCTCCATGCGCCACCTGGCGAAGTTCATTGCCGGGGGATAATAGTAGAACTTCTGCTTGCCGGTACCGTCGTCGAAGGTGAGCTGAGTATCCACCAGGTAGCAGTCGGAATATGAGCCGTAATCATGATCGAGGGTCACGGTGCTGTTGCACCAGCTGTGGCAGTGAACGTCGCTGTCGCTCACGGACTGGTTCTCCTCGTCCTCGACCCCGATCCCGTTTATCCAGTCGGGAAGGTCCAATCGGTAATCAATATAATTATGGTAGATATAATCGGATTCCCACTCGTCCCCGGTGTTGATGGGAAAATCGTAATCCTCCTCTGGGGGCGATGCTTGCAGGGAATTGAGGGCGTACATCTTGGCGGTTCCCTTGACAAGGGGGCCCGAGCTGGCATCGACCTCCGCATAGATATCCCGGTAATCGTGCATCATGGCCAGGTCGGAGACGCGGTACCACTGGAAACCGGTTATGGAGGACTGCTCGCTGTCTATGGTAATGTCAACGTCCCTGTCGGGAGTGCCATCGTCATCCTCATCAAGCTGCATCATGCCACCCCCGGATACCTCTCCGTCGATGATGGTGACGTTGTAGGCAAGGGCCGAGTACCCGTCGTAGCAGGTCACGGTCTCGATGGCGCTCACCACGTACCATGCCACGTCCACGAGATCGAGGTATCCGTCGGGCTCGAGCTCGATATGGGATGCCCGATGATACTTCCACTTGAAACCGAGGTCCCAGGCGGGAAGCTCGGCGAAATAGCTTCTCGCTTCATCGATCCCCTCGGAGGCTTCGGGTACGGTAATCCTTTCATCCAGTCCTCTCTCGGAGACCGGTATGACGGCGAACGTTATCGATATGAGCATCGCACAGAACAGAATGGCCGATAATGAGTTTCTTTTCATGTGATCCCTCGTTGAATCGTTCTTTATTCGATGGTATTTGTATTTCACTTATGATATTTATTACTGTTGTATGGGGAGTGGGGGGATGATCAATGATCACAACGGAGGATCGGGCTCCGGTATATGTTCAAGTGGCATAGAGTGTAATGATTATTGGAGGAACAACATCGTTAGATTGACACTCTTCAACAAGAGGGCCTGATAGCCGGGGGGTGGTACAGGGGTGGTGTACGCGCACGTCCGGCGGGGTTACGTCCCCGAGGACGCAGGGGCATCTATGATGCCCCGGAATGTAATGGGCGCAGGCCCGACATCAAATACATTATAAATTCAGCAAAATCGGACTCTCCGAGCTGCGATTTTGCGAACGTTGTCAAGCTGCAAACCTCGAATATATTCGAATTTTGCACCATTAACAACATGATACAAAAACGTTCACAAACGAGGGCAAGCCCTCGTGGTCGGTGTTTCACCGACCTTGCGGCCAACGGCCGCTTCTTATGGATAATTTCATATGTTCTTGTAGCGGGCCAGTATGGCTTACGCACCTGGCCCGCTCACACGGTCTGAGTATGGTTGTATCGGATCAAAAAAAAATCCTCGTTTATCTTCCCGCATTGAAATCTACGGCGCCACGCTGCCCCGCAGCACTTCCCGTGCTATGACCAGCCTCTGTATCTCCGACGTCCCCTCGCCTATCTCGCAGAGCTTCGCGTCCCGGAAGAACCTCTCCACGGGATAATCCTTCGTATATCCGTAACCCCCGTGGATCTGTATGGCCTTGGTGGTGGTCCGCATCGCCACCTCGGAGCAGTACAGCTTTGCCATCGCTCCTTCCCTTGTCACCTTTTTCCCCTGACTCTTCCAGTATGCCGCCCGGTACAGTAGCATACGTGCGGCGTCGATCTCCATGGCCATGTTGGCGAGCATGTGCTGTATCGCCTGAAAATCGGCTATAGGTCGGCCGAACTGTTCCCTCTCCTTGGCGTATTTCACGCTCTCCTCGTATGCTCCCTGGGCGATGCCCAGTCCCAGAGCGCCAATGCTGATGCGGCCTCCATCCAGAACGCGCAGGGCGTCCCGGAACCCATCGCCGAGCTTCCCGAGCTGGTTCTCCTTCGGGATACGGCAGTCCTGCAGCACCATCTCCGCCGTGTCGCTGGCCCTCAGGCCCAGCTTGTTCTCCTTCGTGCCCGCCGTGAATCCCTCGGTCCCCTTCTCCACGATGAAGGAGCTGATCCCCCGGTGGCCCTTGCCCTTGTCCGTCACGGCGAGCATGACCGCAATGTCCCCCACGCTGCCGTGGGTTATGAAGATCTTCGAACCGTTGAGGACCCACTCGTCCCCGTCCAGGACCGCAGTTGTCTTCGTCCCGCTGGCATCGCTGCCCGCGCTTGGCTCGGTGAGACCCCACGCCCCTATCTTCTCGCCCCTGGCAAGGGGAACGAGGAATCTCTGCTTCTGTTCCTCCGTCCCGCACATGTAGATGTGATTGGAGCAGAGCGAGACGTGGGCCGCCATGGTGATCCCGTGGGAACCGTCCACCCGGGATAACTCCTCCACCCCGATGGCATAGCCGATATAGTCCGCGCCGGCCCCGCCGTATTCCTTAGGGAAGATTATTCCCAAAAGGCCGAGCTTCCCCATCTTCCTTACCGTTTCCCAGGGAAATGCCTGTCTCTCATCGTAATCCGCCGCAATAGGCTTGATCTCCGTCTCCGCGAACTCTCTCGCCACCTTCCGGATCATCCTGTGCTCGGGTTTATATGAGAAATCCATGAATGCATCACCTTCCGTAGGTAATGAAATGTTGTTACTCTTAGAAAAACGTATTGGTGTATTATGGTAATTGGTCCTTATGAATTGCCGAGTTCCTTCCGGTAGAAATGAGAAATTACGAATAAACATATTATCCATGATGTGATTATATATCTCCCGTTTCCGAGGGATCATCATGACCGATGCCATAAACGAGTACGACGCCAGCGGCATGCTGGAGAAGGTGAAGGCACTTCCCGATCAGTTAGAGGAGGCAATGGATCTCACCCGGGACATATCGGTCTCGGATGGTCTGTCCGGAAGGCACTTTCACAGCATCGCACTGTGCGGCATGGGGGGTTCCGCGATATCCGGCGATATCGTCGCCGCCCTGCTTTCGGAGGACCTTTCCGAACCGATGAACGTCGTCCGGGATTATTCCCTGCCGAAATGCGTGGGAGAAAGTACTCTCCTCTTTCTCGTGAGCTATTCAGGCAATACCGAGGAGACAATATCATGTCTTCTTGAGGGAATGAGGCGAAAAGCGGGAATATTCTGCATCTCGTCCGGAGGCCGGCTCAGGGACATATGCCGCGAGAATGAACTGGATTATGTTTCCATTCCCCCGGGGTGGCCTCCAAGGACCGCCGTGGGTCATCTAGTCGTTCCGATATTGGACGTACTTCACCGGATGGGCCTTTCGGCCCTCGACCCGAAGGAATTCGTTCCCGGGATGGTCTGTCTGCTTCGTGAAGTACGTGGAAAATACCTCGATGCCACGGAGCCGGCGGATGCCGCCCTGAAGCAGATTGCGGGCAAGGCCGCCGACAGCATGCTAATGGTCTATGCGCCCCCGGAACTCGGGGCCGCGGCCCGGAGGTGGATGTGCCAGGTCAACGAGAACGGAAAGGCCCTGGCCCACTGGGGTTGCATACCGGAAATGAACCATAACGAGCTCGTGGGATGGGGCGACGACTCCCTCTCAAATGACTACTTGGCTGTCTTTCTGACCCATGATGGTATGGATCGAAGGGTGTACAGAAGGATATCGCTGTCAATGGACATGATCGGGAATAGGGGCGTGCCCACGGTGGAGGTCCGGGTCCCGGGAGCCGACCGCCGGAATGCTCTCTTTGCCGCCCTATACATGGGGGATATACTATCGGTCTTTCTGGCAGGTGCGAGAAGGATAGATCCCACGCCTGTGATGGTAATAGACCATCTGAAGAATGCTCTGGCGGATCCGGACCACTGAGCTTTATATGTTCAGAAATACTGTTCTTCCCGACGTCCTCATGGGGTATCTCGCCTGTCAGAACCTAGATTGATGAGATAAACTCCCTTCTCCATCATGACGACGGGTAATTTGTTCAGCATCGAATCCATCATCCGTCCGAGATCGATCTCGTAAACACCCTCCTCCGTTTCTCTCACCACCTCGATGGAGGAGGTTTCCATCTTGACATCGCCCGCCCACACCGGGTCCCCGGGCATCCTTTTCCTTCCCACTTTCCTTTCCGTTTTCTCTCCCGCTCTCCTTTCCCCTCGCGCAGGCCTGCTTTTTCCGCCCTCCCCTCTGAGATAGGTATCCAGTACGTCCTCACCCGAGATGCCCAGGCCCGAAGGGATCTCTCCGAGATCGACATCACTGAATCTCTCCCTCTCCGCTCTGTTGTCCCGAAGAGGTATATTCTCCTCTCCCTCCTCGGTTCCCCTCCCCGTATCTCTTCCCGTATCCCTCTCATCTTCACCCTCCGTTTCACCTTTCGTTTCATCCTCCATTCTGACCTTTACCCATCCCGCACTCTTCTTTCCCACCAGCTCCCTCTCCGCCTTCGATAGCTCCGATACCTGCATGTTATGGTCCTGGATCTCCTTCATCAGAATTCCCAGATCGTCGTTGGAGACCCTCTTCATCTCCATGAGCTCCTCTTTTGGGACCGGATTTCTCGTGAAGGAAAAACGGGATTTGCCACATTCCCGGCAACCCTGGAGGACGTCCAGCGAGCCCCTCTTGTAGATCGACCCGCAATTCAGGCATTGATGGTACATGTATCATCACTTTGAAAATGGTCTCTATTCAGTCTGACTCGGACTCCGAAATACCTGCGGGCCGTGATGCGCTCTCCAGGTCCTCGGGGGGCGGGGGAGGTTCGATTTCCGGTCTGCCGATGCCGCCCACACCGGGAAGACCGGGTGGATACGGAGGTAATCTCCGTACTCCCTTCTCCTCCTTGTCCATCATTATCTCGCTGGTCCCGTCCGCTTCTTCCTGCCGCATCGGCCTCAGGCTGTCCTTGGTAAGGAGCATTGCCTGAACCACCCTTCCGTCCTTCCGTATCGTCTGTAGCAGATGGGCGGGACCCACGACCATCATTCTGGGAGGCGGTCGCTTTCCCCGTACCCTGTCCCACAACGTGCGCTTCTTGGCCGAAATGGAAAAGCCGGGAGTCTCCACTCCCACGAAGGATTTGTTATCTATCTCCGCCATAGTGATCTTGATTAGTTCCATCTCCTCCACCGCCGTCAATCCCCGCTCCAGGACCAGCACCTTGCCGAGCTTCACCTCATCCACGATGAATCGTATCCTTTCCCCGGGGCTCATATCGCTCAATTTCTCGATGGAAATGAGGTTGATCATGATACCCTCAGGTTCGCCTGCCATCACAACACCCGTGTTTCGATCGTCCCGATCGGTGAATTAAATTCTTCTCAAGTATTCCTGCTTGAGCTCGTGTATTTACTGGAAATACTTCAACATCTCCTTGTACAGACTCTTCATGTTCTTTCCCGTAAGCGCGGATAATGCCACCACGGGGTCCTCGTCGAAACCCTCCTTGATCTTTTCGGGGGCCGCATCCTTGAGGTCTATCTTGTTGGCAACTATGACCGCCGGAAGAGAACGCACCCTGCAGTTGCCGAGAAGGGTCACATTGACCTGGTTGAAGGGGTCCAGCGCGGAGTCCATGACAAGAAGGATGCCGTCCATCTTGTCAAGCCATTCGATGGCTTCCATAACGCCCAGAGTGCCCTGTTTCGCCCGCCTCTTTCCTTCCTCCTCGTCCATGCCGTGTTCCTCCACGAAGTTGTGAAAGTCCACCTTGGTTGCAACCCCGGGTGTGTCGAAGACGTTGAAGGCCACCTTCTTCTTGCCGATGGATATGATTATCTTCTTCTTGATGACCTCGTTGGTCTCATGCGGTATAGGGGACGTGAGTCCCATGGCCTCGTCGGTCCAATCCATTGAAATCCGGTTGGCCAAGGTGGTCTTTCCCGCATTGGGCGCACCGTAGATCCCTATCTTCAGCTCCTTCTTTCGAAAGAGCCTTGCGAGCCATCGCCTCAATCCGCTGAATATCCCCATGATCCATATCCCCCGGAGGGAAGGTTGTTCTCTCCATCCGTTCCATCGACCGTCGATGCAGTAATAAGAGCCTGTTGAACCTGTCAGCCATTTCAATTCCAGTTAATAGTATTTTGCCTCAGATACTGTATGCTCCGATGGTTGCCCCGACCTGATTTCTGCTTAGTCTTACCCCGATTTTGAATAGAAGACATAATGTTTATATAATTAAATATAGTTACAGGTAATTAAATGTAGTTAAATGTCACTACATGTAACGAAATATGATGAACTGAATAGGAGACTTTTAAAATGGAAAAGGAAAAATCCACGGAAAAGAAACGCTACACCACGGTATCGATACCAACGGCTCTGGCGGTCAAGATCAAGAAGAGAATGGAGGGGACGGGCTTCAATTCCCTCTCGAGCTATGTGACCTACGTGTTGAGGCAGGTCATATCCTCCATAGAAGAGGAGGAAAAGAAGAAGGTGGTCTTCTCCAAGGAGGACGAGGAACGGGTCAAGGACCGTCTGAGGGCGCTCGGTTATCTCGATTGAGGATGGGTGAACAAAATGATACCACCACACGGCGACATACTGATTGATCGGTGTATGGATGCGGCCAAAGCAAGAAGCGTAATGGCATCCATCGAGGAGTATATGCACGTAACCGTCCGCGACGAAACCGTCAAGGACATTGAGAACATAGCGTACGGGACCTTCTCCCCGCTCAGGGGTTTCATGAACTCCGAGGAACTGGGGGGGGTAATGGACGAGATGCGTCTTCCCAGCGACATTCCGTGGACCATCCCCATCCTTCTGGACGTAACGGAGGATGTGGCTGCGAAGATAACCGAGGGCGATACAGTTCTCTTGAAGAACGGGGAGGGCTCTCCTTCCGCTCTCATGACCGTCGACGAGAAGTACCGGTATAATGCCGACGAGCTATGTGAGAAGGTCTTTCTGACCCGGGACGAAGCACACCCAGGCGTGGCCAAGGTCAGATCAATGGGTCCGGTCCTTCTAGGCGGGGAGATCGAGATGATACAGCCGCTCAACACAGTCTTCGAGGATTACAATCTCCGACCCAAGGAAACGCGTATCCTCTTTAGGGAGAAGGGCTGGAAGACGGTTGTCGCCTTCCAGACCAGGAACGCTCCCCACAACGGGCACGAGTACGTCCAGAAGGCGGCCCTGACATTCACCGACGGCCTCTTCATTAATCCCGTCATCGGCAAGAAGAAGGCGGGGGATTTCACGGATGAGGTGATAATCAAGACCTACGAGAGCCTCATGGAACATTATTATCCTCATGACAAGGTCGTGATGAGCATACTGCCCTTCGAGATGAGATACGCGGGACCAAGAGAAGCGATATTCCACGCCATCATAAGGAAGAACTACGGCTGTTCGCATATCATAATCGGCCGGGACCACGCCGGTGTTGGCGATTATTACGGCCCCTTCGATGCCCACGAGATATTCGACCGCTTCCCTGACCTGGGTATCCAGCCCTTCTTCTTCAGGTCGTTCTTCTTCTGTACGAAGTGCAACAGCATATCCAACGACAACACTTGCCCGCACCAGGGAGAGCACATCGTGAACTTCGCCGGGAGGAAGATGAGGGAACTCCTTCTTGCAGGGGATAGGCCGGACGGGCTCATGATGAGGCCCGAGGTAGTGGACGTAATACTCGAGGCCGAGAAACCCTTCGTGGAATGATGAAGACCGCAGAGGTGTTTCCCATGATCGACCGAGATGAGATGTCCCGGCTGGTAAGGGGTAAAAACGTTCTACTCATCCATCACTGGGATGCTGACGGCATCTGCTCGGGAGCCATGCTGCTTTCAGAGCTGGGCAAGATGGGTGCGGGAAAGGTGGAGAACGAAGTACCCCGCCTTGGCGAGTACGAGATGGATCGGGAGTGGTTGGAGGAGAGAGGCCGCAATGGGCCTGGAATCCTGGTCACCGCCGACATCTGCATACCCCTTCCCAACATGCTCGCTATGCGGGACAGCCTGGCTGTGGATTTGATAATGTTCGATCATCACAGCAGGGATCCTGTGAGCGAGGACGGGATACATTTCGTCAACCCCACTTCGCTGCGCGGAGAGGACTGGCCCTCCAATACGCTGGTCCTTTCTGATTTTTTCAGCCGCGGACCGGACCTCCTGACCGTCATGGGCCTGGTGGGGGACAAGGGCACGGGTATCGAGCGCTACGGCGACATATGGCCGGTATTTCGGGCTTATCTCGAGAAAATGGGATCGGACCTTCAGGAGATCGCAAAGATAGTCGATCTTCTAGATTCTTGCTACAAGAGCGGCAGGAGGGAGGAGGTCAAGAAATGGCCGTGGAAACTTCTGGACAAGGACGATGGAGAGATCATAAGGACCGTCGAGGAGGATCCGGACCTCGCAGGATTCGACGAGGATATCGAGCGGAAGATGGACGAGCTCTTCTCTGGGGGTCTGGAGGATCGGGGTGATTATCTCATGCGGGTGATAGATACGGATTATCACGTGGTATCGGCCCTGACCAGGAGGTTCTCTGCCACCAATCCGGACAGGGAGGTCATGGTCATCAACCGGGGCATTTTTGCCAGCAGCAGCCAGCTGTACCTCCGGAGCAGGCGTCTTGATCTGCGTCCCCTCATAGGAATGGTCCATTCCTTGGGGCAATCCGCCGGGGGAAAGGTGGACGTGCTGGGCTCGGTCATCGATAACGCGGAACTGGATAATGTCGTCGAAAGGTTGGGACGGGAGCTTCCGGCACTGGAAAGCGTCCGATGAACAACTCAAATCAAACAGGATACATATCATAGATAGAAATAAAATGGATGGTGAAATAGAATGGATGATCAGAAAGCTACGAATGTCGTATGGCATGAGCACAGGGTAACGAGAGAAGAGAGAGAACAGATGTTGAAGCAGAGAGGGATCGTGTGCTGGTTCACCGGTCTCTCGGGAAGTGGAAAATCCACAGTTGCGAATGAAGTGGCATACAAGCTGCACACGATGGGAAAGATCGCATACGTCCTCGACGGGGATAATATCAGGCACGGACTGAACAAGAACCTCGGTTTCTCCCCGGAGGACCGGAACGAGAACATCAGGAGGATATCCGAGGTGGCGAATCTCTTTGCCGACTCCGGAGTGATAGCCATAACGGCATTTATCTCTCCGTACAGAAAAGTGAGGAATTTCTGCAGGGAACTTGTGGGAGAAGGCAGGTTCATGGAGATATTCGCAAGAGCCCCATTGGCAACCTGCGAGGAGAGGGATCCCAAGGGCATGTACAAGAAGGCGAGGGAAGGTATAATCAAGGATTTCACGGGCATCGACGCACCTTACGAGGAACCGGAGAACCCGGAACTGATAGTGGAGACGGACAAGGAATCGGTGGAGGAGAGCGCCCAGAAGGTCATCGACAAGCTCAAAGAGGGCGGATATATCTGAGATGTAACTTATTAACGCTGGGAACGAGAAAACAATAACAACGTTCCCAATTTCTTTATTTGTTATTTTGTTCTATGCTCTTTAAGGTACGACATCCATTATCCCACTGAGTATATCTGCAACGACCACCACAGGCTTGCCGACGATCTCTGCCGCTTCCATCGTTGAATCCAGCACGTCAATGGCGAGACCCCCAGCGGTATCGTCTGCCTCGGCTCCGCCTTCGGTTGCAGCCTTATCAGGGGGATCTCCGATCTCACCACCGGGGTAATAATCCGTGCTCAGAATCATATGTCCCGCCATCCCATCGGCCAGCCCTTCCTTCATAGGACCGCCGGAGGTGGACATGATCCCCTTCAGAGCCCCGACCTCTCCCGCATCGAACCACAGGCCCCGGCATTGCGTGCACCGGTCGATGACAAGCTGGCCGGCCCGCACCTCGTCCATGGGCTCCCAGCAGACCGGGCAGGGGAGGGTTCCCTTGGTGCAGATGCAGTTCTTGATGAAGTTCTCGGGCGCCTTCTTGTCAGTGATGTAGCGGTTCAGTTCTCCCATGTCGAACCACAGGCCGTTGCAGGTCTTGCACCAGTCGACTACGATACCTGCATCGCGGACTATCTCCATGGGGAGCTGGCAGTGTGGGCAATGGCGTGTCATGTTCAATTGTATTGGCAAAGCGTGTATTTATGTATAACGATAATTTGTGATGGTGAAAGCACAGAAGATAACAATAAATTAACAATGAGTTAACTCAGGGAAATGGGTAACGATCAACCTATCCGGAAAATAGTCAATATGATACCAGGGTGTCCTATTAAAAAGCACGAACACCGAAAAAAAAGTAAGGGGCCTATAAAAGCCAATAACATGCGCTATGTGGCGATTAAAGACCCTTTCCATCAGAAATAGGAACTCGGAACAAGTATACTGGCATACCGATGAATTTATTAAAATAAATCAATACCTCGGTCGTCTCTTCTGAAAGCAGTCTCTACAATATACTGGTCTTCTACCATCCGGCTTAAAGGGAACCTGGGTCTCCTGGCCACACTCGGCACATACTACATCATGCATCTCTCGAGGGCCACGATCAAAGCCGCCCCTTCTGTTTCCGTCATACATTTTTTAACTTCCTGTTGTTTTGCTTGGGATCTGCCCGTACGGGAAAATCCGCATCACCGAAGCAATGACGATGTATATAACGATATTCCTGTCTTTGAGCGTAAAACTGCGAATTTGGCGAAATAGGGGGATGAGCGAGGAAGATGAGCCAGAAAATTCGGTGAACAAACCGGCCGGGGACGATACCACACTTTCACAAGTTGAGCGATACAAAGGCGCCCTCATTATGATGGATCCCATACAATCTGCCAACACCTCCGCCCCCCTACATCGATGCAGGTGGGAGGGATTTCCTTCGATAGATGGGCAAATCTCATTCACCGGTACTTCTCGTACCACAGGTCCCCCATCTGCTCCTTGATGAGCCGGATCGTCTCGACGGCACGTCAGGAGGGGGACGTCCACCGTCCTAGAGAATAAAACGCTTCCGGGCTTTCGAGCCGGGTGATGTGAACGACACGGCCCCATCGGATTGGTGCTGTAATGCGGTACCTTTTCCTGATTCCTGCCTCCCCTTGGAATTAATCATTCCATGTGGTCCCCTCATCCCTTCCTGGTCTGCGTCCCGCCGACCTTGAGGGCCATGACCTCTTGGACTTTGAATGGTGTAATGTATAGGATTGATTTGTGGCGGGCTCGCGCCCATTACATTCCGGGGCATTGAAAATACCCCTGCGCCCGCAGGGGCGTCACCCTGCGGACATCCGTGTACACCACCCCTTTACCCCACCCCCGCTATCGAGCCCGCTTTATTTTTTATCCACGGCGTGATGCGGTTATGTGATAGAATGTAAGGGACAACAAACCGAACGCTTCTCAGCTCCTAAATTAAATAAACCCCGATCTATGTATAACCCCTACATCCCATCCAGATACGCGAACAGCGCCTCCACCCTCTCGTCCACCACCATGTGCTCCTTCCGGAATGCCCGCACGCCTTCCCAGTCCTGATCCAGGTAGAGCTGCTTCAATTTTCCGTTTATACTCAGTATCCTGGCGAAGAAGCCCTCCCTGTTCTCCGGGTCGAAGTGCAGCCGGTCATCCTTGAAATACAGGTACCGCTCGTCCATCAGCGTACCGAGCTGTATCACCGCCTCGTTGAAGTAGGGCTCCAGCGTCCTGTCGGTCCTCATTCCCCTGCCCAGGAACCGCACTATCCGCGTAACGATGAATATGCACAGCGAATCGAGGTACCTCTCCGGAAGCGCTTCCACCATGGTATGCAGTACTTCGAGACCGATGTGGCTCGCCTTGTATTCCTCCACATTCCTGTAGCAGTCACCCATCTTCTCCTTGGTGTCCACGCCCATGAGCACCGAATGCCCGCACTCGTGGGCTATGACGTAGTACAGAAATGTCTCCTTTCTGACCAGCTCATCGTACCGACGAAGAAAATCCCCCGTGAAGTATTTCTCGGCGCATTTTCTGTAGACCTCCACGTTGTTCCTGCACGAGTTGCTGTCCATGAATATCTTGGTACCCCTCATACGCACGTCGCTCCTGTTCGGAACGATCTGCCCCGAGAAACGGAAATCGTAATCCTCCCCGCTGTAAAGGGGCGTCACGAACACCCCCGCATGAGTGTTCTCCAGGGATTCCCGGAATGTCGGGTAAAGCTCATGGCCCGAGTAAAGCCCCTCCTCCCAGTCCAGCATCCTTCCCTTTATCAGGTGGATCATCTCCCTTGCCTCGTCCAGCTGGAACAGAACCCGCACCTCGGGCATGATCCGTATGGGGTCGGCATAACCCTCCTCCATCGGATGCACAAGAATGACCCGTCCCGACGTCAACACCCACTGCTCGTCGACGTTCTTCCACAGATCCTCATGTCTATTTCGGTCTGTGTTCACCGCCGCCTCCGTCCATGCAAGCAGGAACGCCAGCCACCGTTTTGCGTCCTCCGCTCCCTCGGGGTTCCCCATTTTCTTCTCTGTACCGGCCGCCGCCTGAAGCTCCGATATGCCCCGTCCCAGTATCCTTGCTATCTCTGTACTCTCCTCCGCGAAGAAAGAAGCATACGCCATCTGTTCATAAGTACACGCCTCGTCGTATATCTCCGGCGGCCGGCCGGTCTCCGCCTCAACTATCACCGCATACCGATCGCCCAGACCCCTGTTCAGCAGCATCTGGGCCACCTCGGAGCGGTTCTTATCGGTACGCTGCACAGTCCTCTTCACCACATCAGGGACGGCCCGCTTCCACTTGAAGAAGAGCTCATCGATCACAGGCATAAGATCGAGGCCTGTTCCGAAAAGAATATGTTCTACCGGAGTAAGTTCGAGCCGCTCTAGGTTCTCCCGGATGAGCTTTCTCTCGAAATCCGTCCTCTGCCTTATCAGCTGAAGGACTGCGTCGAAGGCGTCCCCCGACTTGTCAAGCGCCTCGTGATTCCTCCTGCTCAAGGACTCCGCCAGACCCTCCGGGGGTATGCCCAGTTCCTCCGCCCTCTCCCTGATGTATCCCAGAACATCGTCGTAACCGTACGGAATCGACGTCTCGCAGGCGGTAAGCAGGGTTGTGAAGAACTCCTCCGGGTCCGTGGTATCGGGTGTCAGTTCTCGTCGTCTCTCCTCGGTATCCAGGAGCGAGTACAGGGAATCGTCGGGGTAATCCATGGCATCACCTGGCCCGTGTGGGTTGAATTCACATAACGCCGTTATGAATTTGTATCTTTCGGTACTTTTCCTGTCGCTGGCACAGGGGTGTCCGGGGGATATTCGTGATTTCGATGCCAGAGGGATAATTCTATCCTGGCATGATTCACCGGAACACGCCTGGGTCTCCTTGTCTATTTTCCGCATTCCTTCATCAATCTATCGTAATGCCCGAGCATCTTCTTCCCTGCGGCCTCCCAGCTCTGCTCCCTCTCTATGTACTTCCTGTTGTCGTCCCTCCACCCGCCGAATCTCTCGTGGCCCCTTGCCACCTCGATCATGACTTTGGCCAGCTCCGATGGGTCGGCCCCGCTCACCACGAAACCGTTCTCGCCGTCTCTGATAACTCCGGTATAGGCAGCCAGATCGCTCACTACGGGTATGCAGCCCGCAGCCATGGACTCCAGGAGCATGGAGGACAGCTGATCCGATCTCGGTATGCCGATGTAATGGTCCGCGGCGGTGAGCATCTCCGCCAGCTCCTTCTGCGGCAGGCTCCTCCATATCATTTTTACCCTGCTCCCTATACCGAGCTCCTCTATCATCCCCTCGTATCTTTTCCTGACGTTCCCATCCACGTTCTTGGCTATCACCACGAGAAAGATATTATCCGTACTGTTCATCGCCTTTCCGAAAGCATCTAGGATCACGTCGTTGCGGTAGATGGGTGTAAGTCCCCTGGGCGATATGAACACCATGCTGTCGGGGGGCAGTCCCATTTCTTTTTTCACTTTCCTCTTGTCGCTCTCGTAGCGGAAGACGGAGAGAGGCACCCCCCAGCTGAAATGGTCCGTTTTCGCCCGTATGGCCCCAAACCGCCCCACCAGCTCGTCCACCATCTCCCCGGTGGTGCCGAGTATCAGGTCGGCTATCCGAAGGTTCTCCCTAACTATGTCCTCGTCCCGGGAGCCCTTCTTCATCTGGTATATCTCCGAGCCCCAGGCGGACATGACCAGGGGATGATGGTCTATACGGGTGGATATCCGGTGATTGACCTGGTGGACATGCACTATGTCCGGTCTTTCAGCGAGTATTATCCGGTTCACCAGCGCTCTGTTTCTCCGGGTCCTCAGGGTCCAGTACCCCGGAAAACCGTACCTGTTTGGTTCCGGTAGAACCTTCACATCGATGCCGGAATAATGGCCCTTTTCCACCGTTTTCTTCGTGAGCAACACGACTTCGAGGTCGTTTTTCCCGTACCAGCGCACCCATTTCCGGATGTGCGAGCTCCTGCCGTTCCCGATGACCATCAGCTTCATGATATCAGCATTTACGTTATACGCCAATACGATCGGTTTTCTTCATCAACCGCTATGTGTCGGTGCCTTTTCCACCCTTCTCCAGCCAAGAGCATGAAAGAGAGATTGAGAAGACCTCTGAGGACCGCGATATGGAGAATTCAATGGATCTCTTTTTCCTTGGGTCTGGCGGGCACGCCCAAGGCCTTTGTATCGTCGGGAATATCGTCCACCACCACCGACCCCGCCCCTATCATGCATCTCGCCCCGACGTTCTTGTTGTTGATGACCACGCTGCCCGTACCGAGACACGTTCCGGCCCCTATCTTCACGGTGCCGTTTATAATGCTTCCCGGGCTCACCGTTGTGTAATCTCCGACAGTCACATCATGCGATATCGACGCCAGAGTGTTCACGCAGACGAACTCGCCCAGGGAAACGTTCACGCTCAACACGCAGTACGGGAAGACGACAACGCCCCGTCCCAGCCGGGCATCACCGGGGATCCTTGCCGAGGGGTGGATGATCACGGGCCATTCCAGGCGGCATTCCGCCAGCTTCCCTACAATCTTTTTTTTCACATCCGGCGATCCTATGCCGAGCACATACATGTGATCTGCCCCGAACTTGGGGATAATATCATCCGTCCCGCCGAGGACGGGATATCCGTCCACATCGCAGCCCGCGAGTCCCGGATCATCGTCAAAAAAGCCAGTTATCTCGTATCTCCTGTCGATACTATTTATATCCCGCAGTATCTCCAGTATCTCCCTCCCGTGGCCCCGGGCACCGATAACGCATATCTTGTCCATATGCCATCAATTCTTTTCAGTCGATTTCATCCGTACCGCTCGCTCTTGATGTACTCGGAGATTATGGCCTCCAGTTCACCCCTGTCGATCTCCGCGGCCAGGTCGGATTTGTATATCTCCACCTGGGCCGGCCCGAATCCCGGGTACGCCTCCATTGCTTCCTCCGCACTCATACCATACCTCGGGATGAGGAACATGTGATCGTTCTCGAGAACGTCCGGATACTCGTTGGTATTGAGGAGCTCCTCGTGCAGTTTTTCTCCTCTGGACAGCTCCCGCACCTCCACCTCCTGTGCCGCCCTTTCGTGGAATCGCGGATAGATCCTCTCCGTCATGGTATCCGCCAGTTCGCCGAGCCGCATCATCTTCATCTTGAGTATGAACTTTTCCCCTCCCTTCGCCATGGTGCAGGCGTCCAGGACCAGCTTCACCGCATCGGATATCCTCATTATGAACCGGGTGACATCGGGGTCCGAGATCCACAATCTCTTGCCGTCAATTATCCGCCTTATCATGATGGGTATGACAGAGGCCCGCGAGTTGGCGACGTTGCCAAATCTCACGCAGCAGTAGCTGTTGCCCGAATCAAGGGCTGCGTTTACGGTTATTTGCTCTCCGATGAACTTGGTGGCTCCCATGACGCACGCAGGCGATGCCGCCTTGTCCGTGCTGATTGTGACCAGGTTTGGGATCTTGTAGAGGCGGGCCATCCGGAGGAGGTTGTCCGTTCCGATGACGTTTGTCTTCACCGCCTCCATGGGCTCGTCCTCGCATACGACCAGATGTTTCATGGCGGCGGCGTGGAATATCATATCGAACTGGAATTTCTCGAACACCTCCCTGACGCTCTCCAGGTCCCTTATATCTCCCATGTACATCCTGAGGTGCTCGTCCTCGATGGAGCTCGCCATCAGGAACTGCTTGATCTCGTCCCGGCTGAACACCACCACCTGCCGCAGTCCCCGGCTCAGCAGTTGTCGCACAATTTCGCTTCCGATAGAACCGGTTCCGCCGGTGACCAGCGCGCTCTTGTTCCTGTAGAAATCCATGTAATCATTCTCCTGTATCGAAGAAAATCCGGATGCAATGTATTATATAATCCATATCCTCGACAGAAAGGTCCGGGTATATGGGAAGGCTCAGTACTTGATCGGATATCCTCTCGGTAACGGGCAGATCGGACTCTTTATGGCCGTACTTGTTTCGATAGAAGCTGGTCAGGTGCACCGGGTCGAAGTATACCTTGCATGATATTCCCTCACCAAGAAGGTGCTCTTTCAATCCGTTCCGCGCTTCCCGCCCATCATGAATCCTTATAGTGTACATCTGGTACACGTGGGTATCGTTCGACTTGGGTATCGGGAGCGAGATACCATCCAGGTCCGAAAGGCCCCGGTTCATGTATTCGGCCCTTTCCCGTCTCATCCCGATGATATCGCTCAGTTTGCGTAGCTGTGAGATGCCCAGGGAGGCACAGACGGTGGGCATCCTGAAGTTGTATCCCAGAGCCACGTAATCCATGTAGTCTGTGCTGGTGAAGTAATCGCCGCTCTCCATTCTGCCGTGTGAGCGGTAGAGTATGAGTTTCTCGTGCACGTAGGCATCATCGGTGACCACCGCCCCGCCCTCGCCGGTGGTGATGACCTTGTTCTGGCAGAAGCTCAGAACCGCGGAATCACCGAAGGTTCCCACCTTTTCTCCGCCGTAGGTGGCGCCCAGCGATTCGGCCATATCCTCCATAAGTATCAGTTTATGCTCGTCGGCGATCTTCCGAAGCTCCCTTATCCTGCATGGCGAGCCGCCGTAATGGATTGGTAATATGGCCTTTGTCCTAGGGGTTATTCTTTTCACAACGTCCGCAGGGTCCAGCCCCAGGAGTTCCTCCTCGATATCCGCGAATACGGGTATGGCCCCTATGAATAGCGGCGCATTGGCAGTGGCAATGAACGTGAAGGAGGGTACTATCACCTCGTCTCCGGGCCCCACGTCGTGGGCCAGTAGACCCGCATGAAGTGCCGAGGTACCGGAGTTGAAAAGGACGCAGAAGTCGGATCCCATATATTTGGAGAGCATCTTCTCGAATTCCCCTATCTCCGGTCCGTTGGCCCAGCTCTTGCCCCTTCTTATGACCCGGCTGACCGACGAAACGTCGTCCTCGTCCCGGTATATCTCGAAAAGCGGTACATTCCTGTCCATTGCATTACCAGCACATTTGTCCTGTATCCCTGGCCTCGGAAGTGAATTCCTTGTATTTATGATTTATCGCTTTCCACGATGGGGAGTGCGATGAGATGCCTGCCAACATGTATTTTTCAGTGATGAAATCATAAATCGCAAACATCGACGATCTAACCGAACTCAAGATAAGAAAAGGGGGAAACCATAATGTTCATGGGTGAAAAAAGTATAAACTTCCTGCTATCGCGGCGGGATTCCACATTTCCCTCGCAAGCCTTTCCAAGGCGGAGCAGACCTTTCGGGAGATCAGTTGTTATCCTTCAATCTCCAAACATATACCTTGTAATTACCGGAACTCCTGCCCTGGCTTGACATCCTCTTCTCGGCCCGCACCTTTTCGAACAGTTTACGGTCCTTTCCGAGCATATTTCCAAGTTCGCTTACAGTCGTTCCGTGCTTGAGGCACGTGTTGATGTAATCCCTTAGCTGCACAGTATCCAATTCTCCGTACTGTCTCAGTAGAAGTACGGCCTTCTTTCTAAGTAACTTTTTCGGCATCTACATCCCCTCGAGAGTGCCATAACCGCCACCTGGCACCGGTAAAAGGTCGAACATAGGCTCCGCTCACCCAAACGGCATATTTTTCCCCACGCTCCACCCCCCATTTTCATGTGAACGGGTAGCCCGTCACCGGGCCCCTCACTCCCTGGCAAAATCGAACATTGTACTAACCCTATATAATAATAGCGATTCCAACAGTTACTTTTTTCTGTAACTATTACTTTTAAATGGACTTATTTCGCCATTTTACGTGGGGAGTGAAGAAATTCGGGTATTCTTAGGAAGCAAACGACCGCCATTACCCCCTTTCAAGTGGTATTTGGATGACTTATTTGTGATATAAGAACCTTTCTATATTGATTCAACTGGGTCGTGAACCGGCCTTTCCTATATAAACTATATAAAGGGACACGAAAACAGCTTTATAAGGGTCCCTTGGAAATTGATACGAAAGGACTCACAATGATCTCGAAAAAAGGTTACAAAGACCTTCTATTCTAACATTTCCGCTTCGAATTTCACGTTATCCTGTCAATTTGTGAGGCCAGTGTGGCGAATTGACCTGCCGTGCACACTCAGGCCACCTCGTAACCCCCTCGTTGAACAACTTGAAATAACGGATGGGATAATGGGTCTGGGGTCGGCTAAAATGCACGATTAAGGAAATTTC